>JAYVZY010000404.1:0-5045 GCA_043782885.1 Sphingomonadales bacterium
CCTGATTGACCGCGTTAAATAACTGCGCCACCGTGCTTTCGCGTCGCCATAAAGTATTTGGCGATATTGGCGGCTGCCGTATCGGCAAGCTCAATAAAAACGCGCCGCCCATCCGTGGGGTCGGCCACACGAACGAACACGCCTTGGTCGGTAAGCGTCTTTATCCACCGCAGCGCCGTCGTTGGCGGAACAGCGGCAGCAATGCACAGGCTGGATACAGAAACCTTGCTGCGCTCGGCGCGTGCAGCCATCAGATCGAGCATCATGTCCCAGGCAGGGTCGGCGAACAGTTCGGCATCAAAATGCTTATCGCGCAACCGCCGCAGTTTGATAATCGAGCGAATATCGGCGGCGTTCACGTCGTCTTCGCGCGGGGTTTCCACCTCGAACTTATACCCCAGCATAGCGTCGTTGAGCACACCAGCAGATCCCGACAAAGCTGCACCATCAGAAAATGACGCCAGCGTCTTTGCAATCCGCCCAACTTCATCCGCAAGGTGCTGCAATCGCATCGCATCAAAATCGGGGCTCCGATCATGAACGCGGGCATTGCGCTCGCTCCAGGCAATCGCAATCGCCGCAACCCGCTCGGCCGGCGTCGGGCTGCACAATATTGTCGTTCCCGCTGTCAGTAAACGCGCGGATACAGGATCGATCATTTCAGGGGTAATCGATGCGATCAGACTGCACCCCTCACGCGTCGCAATACTGTCGATGTGATCAAGGGCGCGGTCAAGCGATGCGCCTTCGTCATCAATCACCTCGATCAGGAATGTGTCTGGCGCAATATGATGGTCGAGCCGTGTGAGCGCCTCTGCAAACGTCAACTGCGTGAGCACCCTGCCGCCAGCCGCAATCGCCGCCGCGCGCGCCCGCGATCCAGCAAAATCATTGTTCGAAATGATGATAAGTGAAGGTTCAGCCGAATAGGCCAGCGCAAGATTCCCCGTCATTTCAGTGCCCCTTTACATCAAAAGCGATGTAAAATCTTTGCGGTCAAAGTGGAGCAACGTCACGCAGGATTGCCTCGATTTTGGAGGGAACACAAGCACAAATGCGGTTCAAACCAAAGACAAAGCTCCAACGACCCGAGTCGTTTGCGGACATGAATGCGACTTCGGATGTATCACGAGTCAGATTGCGGCGGTTTTGGAGTCAAAAGTCGAGGAGGGTTGTCTCAGGCGCTTTCTTCGACAATCCCTCCATAACGGATCAGTGCGCCAGCGCCTTGTTAATATCCTCGACCATCTTCTTTGCATCCGCCAGCAGCATCATCGTGTTGTCGGCATAAAACACATCGTTATCGACGCCGGCATAGCCCACGCCGCCCATGCTGCGCTTGATGAAGAACACAGTCTTGGCCTTGCCCACATCGAACACCGGCATCCCGTAGATGGGTGATGACTTGTCGGTTTTCGCCGCAGGATTCACCACATCATTCGCACCGATGATGAACGCGACATCGGTTTGCGCGAATTCGGAGTTGATGTCCTCCAACTCGAACACCTCATCATATGGCACGTTCGCTTCCGCCAGCAGCACGTTCATATGCCCCGGCATCCGGCCCGCCACGGGGTGGATCGCGTATTTAACGCGCACGCCTTCCTTTTTGAGCAGATCACCCATCTCACGCAACACGTGCTGCGCCTGCGCCACCGCCATGCCATAGCCGGGCACGATGATGATCTGTTCGGCCTGCGCCATCATGTAGGCGGCATCTTCCGCCGATCCACGCTTCCACGGGCGATCCGTTTTCGCCTCCGCCCCTGCCGAGGCCACCGCGCCAAACCCGCCCGCGATGACCGAGATGAAGCTACGGTTCATCGCCTTGCACATGATGTAGCTCAGAATTGCGCCCGACGAGCCGACCAGCGCGCCGGTGATGATCATCGCAGTATTTTGCAACGTGAAGCCCATCGCCGCCGCCGCCCAGCCCGAGTAAGAATTGAGCATCGACACCACCACAGGCATATCCGCGCCGCCGATGGGCACGATAAGCAAGAAGCCGATGAGGAAGGAGAGGGCGGTGATGGTGAAGAATACCCAGGCCGAGTCATCGGTGAAGAAATACGCGACCAGCCCGAGAATGGCGGCAATCAATCCGAGGTTGATGATGTGGCGCCCCGGCAACATGATCGGCTTGCCCGACATATTGCCGTTGAGCTTGAGAAACGCGATGACGGAGCCGCTGAAGGTGATCGCACCGATCGCGACGCCCAGCCCCATTTCGATGCGAGATACGGCATGGATGTGCACTTTATCAAAAATGGCATGGGCATTTGAAGGGTCGGCATCGGGCGGCAACAACATGCGCCCGCCCTCTGCAATCCCGAACGCCGCCGGATTAAGAAATGCGGCCATCGCCACCAGCACCGCCGCCAGCCCGACGAGCGAGTGAAACGCCGCCACGAGCTGCGGCATATCGGTCATCTTGATCTTGCGTGCAGTGGTGAGGCCGATGATTGCCCCGATACCAATCGCCGCCAAAATTTCACCGAGCGTCACGAGATCAGCAGGCGTCGGCTGCGGCATATACATGTGCGCAGGAATCGGCGCGAGCGTGAGCATCGTCGTCCCCACCGCCAGCGCCATGCCAATCATCCCCAGCCGGTTACCGCGTTGCGACGTGACGGGCGAACTCAGGCCGCGCAGCGCGAGAATGAAGCACACGCCCGCGATCAGATATGTAAGGCCAACCCAGCCGGGGAGCGAAGCATGTTCCATTATTTTGCGCCCCCTGCGCTCGGTTTGTCTTTTTTCTTATACATCGCGAGCATCCGCGCCGTTACGGCAAAGCCGCCGAAAATATTGACGCTGGCGAGCATCACCGCAATCAGCCCAAGCCATTTGGACGTGCCAGACGCCGCCGCCGCAGACGCAATCAGCGCGCCGACAATAATCACCGAGCTAATCGCGTTGGTGACGGCCATCAACGGCGTGTGCAGCGCAGGCGTCACCGACCACACCACATAATAACCCACGAAACACGCCATCACGAAGATGGATAAAATTGAAATGAAGTCCATGTCGGTACCCCTTAATTCGCCAGAAGGCGAGTATTCACAACTGCCCCGCCCCGCGTCAGCCTGATCGCGTCGCCGATTTCCGCATCCAACACAGGCCGCCCCGCTTCCTTATCCCAGAAGGCGCTCAGGAAATTATACAGGTTGCGCGCGAACAGTGCCGAGGCATCCGTCGCGAGCCGCGAGGGCACGTTGCGGTGGCCGACGATCTTGACGCCGTGCACCGTCACCACCTCGCCCGCTACTGCGCCTTCGACATTGCCGCCCTGCTCGACCGCGAGATCGACGATCACGCAACCCGGCTTCATGCTGGCAATCTGCGCGTCGCTGATGAGTCGGGGCGCGGCGCGTCCGGGGATCAGCGCGGTGGTGATCACAATGTCCTGCTTGGCGATGTGGCTCGACACGAGTGCTGCCTGCGCGGCCTTATATTCGTCAGACATTTCGGTGGCATAGCCACCCGCGCCCTCGCCCTCGATGCCCTTCACGTCCTCAACGAAGATCGCCTTCGCGCCCAACGATTCGATCTGCTCCTTGGTGGCGGAGCGGACATCGGTGGCGGAAACCTGCGCACCCAAGCGCCGCGCGGTGGCTATGGCTTGCAAACCTGCCACGCCCACGCCCATCACGAACACGCGCGCGGCGGAGATGGTGCCCGCCGCCGTCATCATCATCGGGAAGGCGCGGCCATATTCTGCTGCTGCATCGAGCACGGCCTTATAACCGGAAAGGTTGGATTGTGAGGAGAGAATGTCCATGCTCTGTGCGCGGGTGATGCGTGGCATGAACTCCATCGCCAGTGCCTCGATGCCGAGCTTGGCGTAGTCATCGACACGGGCGCGCTCCCCGAACGGGTTCAACCCAGCGACAAGCCACGCGCCGGGATTCATCCCCTTGAGGTGATCAGGCATCGGCCCCTGCACCCCAAGGACGATGTCGGCGTTCGCCAGCGTCGATTCGCGGTTGCCGACGGTCGCCCCCGCCGCCTCGTAATCGGTATCAGCGATACTCGCCGTGCGCCCTGCGCCGCTCTCAACGCCAAGCTCCGCGCCGAGCGCAATGAATTTCTTCACCGTTTCCGGCGTTGCGGCCACGCGGGCCTCACCCGTGGCGCTTTCGCGCAGAACTGCAATCTTCATCGATTAATGAACGAGATAAACGACGAGTGCCGCGATCAGAAATGAGGCAATTCCGCCCCATTTTAAGCCATTGAAGAATTTCGCAAAGGTTGTTTCCGCAACTGCGTAATTGGTCTCATTCTCTGTGTTTGCTGCCATGATTGCCTCCGTTAAGCGTTGCCATAGTGAGACTTAGCCAGCCGTGCCGCGCTTCTCAAGTGCTAAGATTTCCCCCTGCTTAATCTGATCTTTACAGATGGAACATTATCACCGTCTCGAGTGTTATTTGAGGATGACTATGACGCCGAACGGCACCAGACTGGCGCTAATGATCACGACCGATGCTGCCCAGATGCGTGCGTTGGGCGGCGCGTGCGCGAAGGCGCATTGGCGCCTGATTATGGCCCGCAACGCCGAAGAAGCGATCGCGATGCTCGGCACGCATGATGGGATGATGCTGGACGGGGTCTTGGTTGAATCCTGCGCCGATGCTGATGTGATCACGGCCCTGCATGGGCGCCGGCCAGCGCTGCCGATCATTGTTCAAACAACCGAAATTGGCGGAGCCGTCGCTGCGTTGCGTAGTGGTGCGACGGACTGCTTGGTGAAACCAGCAACTCCTGAGCGCTGGATGCATGCGCTCGAACAAGCGACCACGCATCAATCGGTGAAGGGTGAACTGCGGCCGTTGAGCGAGAAGCTCGCCACACAGCTCGGTTTCGACGAAATCGTGGGCTCAGACCCGCGGTATCGCAACGCGCTTGCGATTGCCGCCAAGAGTGCGCGTGGGCGCTTTCCCGTCTTGATCTCGGGCGAAGCGGGCGTCGGCAAAGATGCGATCGCCAACGCCATTCGTGCGGCTAGCCCCCGCGACAAACGCCCATTCGTGCATTTTGATTGCGCG
>JAYVZY010000405.1:0-1742 GCA_043782885.1 Sphingomonadales bacterium
GCCACAGGCAGTCGGGTGCTCATCACCGGCCCGGCGGGTGTTGGGAAAGAGGTCGCCGCGCGCCTGCTGCACAATTGGAGCTTGCGCGCTTCAGCTCCGTTCATCATCGCGAGTGCGGCACGGATGACGCCGGAGCGCGTCGAGGCGGAGCTGTTCGGCACCGAGGAGGGCGACGCCGCTCAACCTGGCATGCTTGAGCGTGCGCATGGCGGCACGCTCTTCCTCGATGAGATTGCCGACATGCCGATGACGACGCAGGCCAAAATCCTGCGCGTTCTGACCGATCAGAGTTTCGCGCGGGTTGGTGGGCAACGCACCGTGAAGGTAGATGTGCGCGTCATTTCCGCCACCTCGCGCAACTTGCCGGATGAGATTGCGGCGGGGAGGTTTCGTGAAGATTTGTACTACCGGCTGAATGTGGTGCCCGTGCACCTTCCCCCGCTCGCGGAGCGCCGCACTGATATTCTCGCCCTCGTCGAGCATTACGTGGCGCGCTATGCGCTTGATCGCCGTGTGCCCACCCCCTCGGTCGCGCCCGAGGCGATGGCCGCGCTTCAAGCCTTTGATTGGCCAGGAAATGTGCGCCAACTCCGCAACATCATCGAGCGCACGATCATCCTCGCCTCGGGTGATCGGATCGAGCGGATCGATGTAGACATGCTTCCTCCCGAGCTCATTCAGGAGGCCAATATGGGCACCTCAAGCGCGGGTGCGAACATGATGGGCGTGCCGCTGCGCGAGGCCCGCGAAGAGTTCGAGCGCGAGTATCTCCGCGTTCAAATCCGTCGCTTCTCCGGCAACATCTCCCGCACCGCCACCTTTGTCGGCATGGAGCGATCTGCCCTGCACCGCAAGCTCAAGGCACTGGGCATTGGCGATGAGAAGAGTGAGGAAGAATAGCACAATAATTCCCTTCCCCTCATTCGCGACACCCCCTATATCCGCGATATGACCCTCGCTCGGAGAGTCGTCGCTGGATGCCGGGATCGGCGCGATGCGCGGGCTACGCCCCGCCAATAAGAATGGACTAACAATGGCTGATAAAACCACGAATAATCTGCAAGACGTGTTCCTCAACGCCCTGCGCAAAGCCAAAACCCCAGTGACCATGTTCCTTGTGAAGGGCGTGAAGCTACAGGGCATCATCACCTGGTTTGATAATTTCTCGGTGCTGCTGCGGCGCGATGGACAATCACAACTGATCTACAAACATGCGATTTCAACGATTATGCCGCAGAGCAATGCGGGGCTTGGTGAAGTAGAAAAAGCATTTCGGGCGACCGAGAAAAAAGGCAAATATCTGCAAGATGTCTTTCTCTCCGCCGTAGAGCGCACGCAGAATCCGGTGACGATGTTCCTGGTCAATGGCGTGATGTTGCAGGGTGAGATTGCGGCATATGATTTGTTCTGCCTGTTGCTGTTCCGCGATGGGCTGGCGCAATTGGTGTATAAGCACGCGATTTCAACGGTGCAGCCGCATGACCCACTCGACCTCAGCACCGATGGCGAACCGGCTGCGGAAGACGCTTGAGCGTTTTCAACCGCGCAGAGGCTGATGACGTAGCGCGCGGCGCGCGCTGCATGGTCGTGCTGCCTGATCTAGGCGGTGCCGACGCGCGCGACGTGACCGCACGGCTTGAGGAAGCGGCGGGACTAGCAATGGCGATTGGCGTGGAGGTGATCGACAAACGCGCTTATCGCATCCGCACGCTGCGGCCGGCCACGCTCTTCGGGCAAGGGCA
>JAYVZY010000406.1:0-3015 GCA_043782885.1 Sphingomonadales bacterium
AAACAATGGCGCGATTGGGAATCGGCCGATGGCAAGCATATCGACCAAATCGCCGGCCTCATTGAGCAGATCAAAACCAACCCCACCTCGCGCCGCCAGATTGTCAGCGCGTGGAACCCCGGCGAGTTGCACGCAATGGCGCTCGCCCCGTGCCATTGCCTCTTCCAGACCTATGTGGCGAACGGGAAGCTCTCGCTCCAGCTTTATCAACGCAGCGCCGACGTTTTCCTCGGTGTGCCGTTCAACATCGCCTCTTATGCGCTGCTGACGCATTTGCTGGCGGATCAATGCGGGCTGGAGGTGGGCGAGTTCATCTGGACGGGCGGCGATACGCATCTGTATGCGAATCACTTGGATCAGGCGCGGTTACAACTGACGCGCACGCCGAAACCCCTGCCCCGCCTCATTTTGAAGCGCCGCGCGGACAGCATCGACTCGTATTCATACGACGACTTTGCGCTGGAGGGCTATGAAGCCGATGCGCATATTGCCGCGCCGGTGGCAGTGTGAACCATCCCGAGATCATCATGATCATCGCCCGCGCCGCCAACGGCGTTATTGGTCGCGAGGGCAAGCTCCCGTGGCACATCCCCGCCGATTTGCGCCGTTTCAAGCAGCTCACCCAAGGGACACCGATGATCATGGGCCGCAAAACGTTTGAGAGCCTGCCTGGGTTACTGGAGGGGCGACGACACATTGTCCTGACGCGCGACAAAAAGTGGCGATACGACGGCGTTGACGTTGCACACTCCGTCAAGGAGGCTCTCGCGCTCGCCAATGCCCCGCGCGTGTCGGTGATTGGTGGTGCGCAGATTTATGCACTCTTCCTGCGTCAAACTGACCGCATCGAACTCACGGAAGTGCATCTCGATGCCGCCGGGGACACCACCCTCCCGCCCTTTGGCTCCACATGGCGCGAGGCCGCACGGGAGACGCATCCTGCCGAGGCGACCTTGGGGAACGGGGGGCGCCCCGCCTATGATTTCGTCACGCTTGTCCGCGCCTGACCCCGCCCGTATACGCGCGTGATGATCCAGTTTAATGCTGCCGCTACCTTGCCCCTGGCCTTTCGCGGCGGTGTGATTGCGCTGGGCAACTTTGATGGCTTCCACAACGGCCACCAATCCGTGGTGGGAGAGGCGCTACGGCAAGCGAAAGCTGCCAAAAAAGCGGCAATCGTCGCCACTTTCGACCCGCACCCTGTGCGCTACTTCGCGCCAGATGCGCCACCGTTCCGGCTCACCACGCTCGATCAGCGCGCGGCATTATTCGCAGCGGCGGGGGCGGATGCGATGCTGGTGTTTCATTTCAATGCCGAGCTGGCGAGCGTTTCCGCACACGATTTCATCACTGATTGGCTCATCACCCGCGCGGGTGCATCCGGCATCGTTACGGGCGAGGACTTCACCTTCGGCAGGGCGCGCGGTGGGAATGTGCAGGTGCTGCGGGAGTTTGGCGGCGCGCATGGCCTATCAACCACCGCCGTTGGCCCGGTGTGCGATGATAACGGCCCGATTTCCTCCAGCCGCATCCGCAGCGCGCTCCAAACGGGAGATTGCGCCACCGCCACCCGCCTGCTCACCCGCCCGTTCACGATCGCCGGAACGGTGGAGCACGGCGCGAAACTGGGCCGCATGATTGGCTTCCCGACCGCTAATATCCAGCTCGGCAGCTACCTGCGGCCCCGCTACGGCATCTACGCGGTAACCGGCCACCTCGCCGATGGGCGCACCCTCAAAGGCGCAGCCAACATCGGCATCCGCCCAAGCTTCGATCCACCGATTGAACTGCTCGAACCTTATTTCTTCGATTTCGATGAAGACCTGTATGGCCAGCACATCGAGGTCGCGTTCCACACCTTTTTGCGGCCAGAGGAAAAATATGACACACTGGATGCACTCACCGCGCAAATCGCCAAGGATTGCGAAGACGCGCGCCGCGCTCTAAGCGCCATTCCATTATGACCGAACCAAAAGACTATCGAGACACCGTTTTCCTCCCCAAGACAGATTTCCCGATGAAGGCTGGCCTGCCCGCTAAGGAGCCGGTCATTCTCGCGAAATGGCAGGCGGAAGATATTTACGCGCAAACCCGCGCCGCCCGTAAAGGCCGTGAGAAGTTCATCCTGCATGATGGCCCGCCTTATGCCAATGGCGACATGCACATCGGCCACGCGCTCAACCATATCCTCAAGGATTTGGTGGTGCGCACCCAATCACTCAGCGGCAAAGATGCGCCCTATGTGCCCGGCTGGGATTGCCACGGCCTGCCGATTGAATGGAAGGTTGAGGAGCAATATCGCAAGAAAAAGCTCAACAAGGATGAGGTGCCGGTCAAGGAATTCCGCGCCGAGTGCCGCGCCTATGCCAAGGGTTGGGTCGATACGCAGCGCGAGCAACTCAAGCGGCTCGGCGTCAATGGCGATTGGGAGAATCCCTATCTGACGATGGATTTTCAGGCCGAGGCGACGATTGTTTCGGAACTGCTGAAGTTTGCGGAATCGGGGCAATTGTATCGCGGCTCAAAGCCGGTGATGTGGTCGTGCGTGGAGAAAACCGCTTTGGCCGAGGCTGAGGTGGAATATGAGGATATCACGAGCACGCAGATTGATGTGGCGTTTGAGATTACGACACCTCCGCGTGACCATCCTGTATTGAAGGGCGCTTACGCCGTCATCTGGACGACAACGCCTTGGACGATTCCAGTCAATCAGGCTTTAGCTTATGGGGCTGATGTTGATTATATTCTTGTGGGCTTTGAACCGATGCTATTGGGCGGTTCAGAGAGCGAATATGAAATTGCTGAACTCAAAAAGCTACATCGGCTTTTGAGCAACCCATTGCTAATAGCTGAAAAGCTCTGGCCTGCATTTAGGTCGCGTTTGCCCCGAGGGTTTGGCACTGCAACGGTGGAGCTAAATCACATAGAAGTGTGGCGTGGCAAAGGCTCCGACCTCGCAGGCGCAACCGCGCGGCATCCGATCTATAACCACCTTCGTCTTTCCCGCGAAAGCGG
>JAYVZY010000407.1:0-2434 GCA_043782885.1 Sphingomonadales bacterium
CGCATCGCCTCACGAATGCGGCTGGGGATATTGTCGGCGGAGGCCAATTGCCGGGTGTATTTGGTAATCGGCGCCATCATCGCGCACACATCAAGAATCTGGAAGCGGCCCTGCTTCGATGATTTAATCGGCTTTTGCCCGGTGATCATCAGCATCGGCATTCCGCCCAATTGGGCATAGGCGGCGGCGGTGACCAGATTGGTCGCCCCCGGCCCGAGCGTCGCCAAGCTGACGCCGGTTTTGCCCGTGTGCCGCCCATAAGTTGCCGCCATAAAGCCCGCGCCCTGCTCGTGGCGCGTAAGGATCAGTTTGATCTTGGTCGAACGCGACAGGCTGTCGAGGAAATCCAAATTCTCCTCACCCGGCACGCCGAATACATACTCAACGCCTTCATCTTCGAGGCATTTGATGAATAAATCTGAGGCCTTGGTAGCCCCTTGTGGTGTGTCATTCATTACAATTATCCTTAAACTACGCCGTAAGCGAGCATAGCGTCCGCCACTTTCTTGAACCCGGCAATGTTTGCGCCCCGAACATAGTCGATATGGCCGGTTTTGTCCTTGCCATATTCGGCACAACTGGCATGAATATTCGCCATGATGTCGAGCAGCAATTGTTGCAACTCCGCTTCCTTCCACGCGCGCCGCCCGCTGTTCTGGCTCATTTCTAGGCCCGAGACGGCGACGCCGCCCGCATTCGCCGCCTTGCCGGGCGCAAACAATATTTTTGCGGCTTTGAAGATATGCACGCCTTCCAAATTGGTTGGCATGTTTGCGCCCTCGGAGACTGCGATGCAGCCATTCTTAACGAGCATTTCAGCATCCACCCCGAGCAACTCATTCTGCGTTGCGCACGGCATGGCAACGTCGCATACCACGCCCCACGGCGTTTTGTCGGGCACAAATGATGCGCCCTTAAAATGATCGGCATATTCTGAAATCCGGCCACGGCGTTTGTTCTTGAGGTCTTTGACCCAGTTGATTTTCTCTTGGGTGAGGCCATCAGGATCGTGAATAAATCCGGCGCTGTCAGACAGCGTGAGCACCTTGCCACCAAGCTGAGTGACCTTCTCCGCCGCGTGCGTCGCGACATTGCCCGAGCCTGAGATGACGGCGGTTTTGCCTTTCAGCGAGTCGCCCTTGGTCGCGAGCATGTTCTGCAAGAAATAGGTCGCGCCGTAGCCGGTCGCCTCGGTTCGGATCAGCGAGCCGCCATATTCCAGCCCCTTGCCCGTAAGCACCCCTGTGAACTCGTTGGTGATCCGTTTATACTGACCAAACATATAGCCAATCTCGCGCCCGCCCACGCCAATGTCACCCGCAGGCACATCTATATCCGCGCCAACATGGCGATACAGCTCGGTCATGAAGCTCTGACAAAAGCGCATCACCTCATGATCGCTCTTGCCCTTGGGATTGAAATTAGCTCCACCCTTGCCACCACCCATTGGCAGCCCCGTCAACGCATTTTTGAAGGTCTGCTCGAACGCGAGGAATTTGAGCACGCTTTCTGTGACGGAAGGGTGGAAGCGGATGCCGCCTTTATACGGTCCAATTGCGTTGTTGTTCTGCACCCGCCAGCCGCGATTGACGCGAATGTTGTTGTTGTCATCCTCCCAGCACACGCGGAACGAAATAACCCGATCTGGCTCGGCGATGCGGCGCAGAATCTGATATTCATGATAGAGTTCTTTGTCCTGGATAAACTCGAAAATATCCTCAGACACTTCGCGCACCGCCTGCACAAATTCTGGTTGGCCAGGGTTGCGCTTGGTAACACCTGCCATGAATCTTTCGAGATCGACGTGATCGGTAATAGCCATTCTCTGTCTCCTCTTTTGGGGTTAGTTACGCGAACTCACGCATCATTGTTTACGTCCGATGTGTCAGACTGATTACATTATTTTTTTTGTTTCTTGTCATCCTGCGCCGACCACAGATCATCGTTTCCGGCACCCGTGACCGGATCGTCGATCAAAGGCTGATAGCCCAAGGGCACGACATCCTTGAGTTCGACCAAGTTAGTGAAGCCCATCGGTCCAAAACCACTATTTTCAGTCGATTTGCCCACAGTATCGCGACTTAACGTACCATCAGTGAAGCTCGTTTGGCATTGTGGGCCGGCCGCAATCCGGCAGCCATTGATCGTAGACGAGGGGTCAAAATTGTCCTGTCCAATAATCGTTCCCAGCGATCCAACGGAGCCGATCTTCAACGTTGGAATAAAATCGAGACCAGTTGTGAACGCCTGCCCAGCGGCCGTCGCGAGCGCTTGGCGACCATTGATAAAAATGCGGGTGTTCACCGACTCTGTAGCGATGCTGAGCCCCCCCGCTCCAACCGTTAACCCGCGTCGCGCAGCAAAACTGCGGTTAACGGCACGATCAACGCCCGAATTCTGAATATACAGTCCGTTTTGAACCGAGAAGCGGATC
>JAYVZY010000408.1:0-6859 GCA_043782885.1 Sphingomonadales bacterium
GTAAGATAAGCGTTTCGTGACGACATCGCGAGCCCATCCGCCTCGCGCACGATGGGCGCACCAATAATTTTAACCCCAAGATTAAGATCGGCGGTGAGCTGTCGGATGACTGCGAGTTGCTGCCAATCTTTCTCACCGAATACGGCTACATCCGGCCGGATCTGCGTGAACAATTTTGTGACAACCGTCGCGACACCATCGAAATGACCGGGTCGCGCTTGGCCACACAGCACTTCGGTGAGCCCCCCGACCGACACATTTGTTGCGAAGCCTGGCGGATACATTGTTGCGGGAGTTGGCACCCACAGCAGATCGACCCCGGCTGCGCTGACCTTTTCCTTATCAGCCTCTAGGGCGCGGGGATACGATTCAAAGTCCTCATTTGGGCCGAATTGCTTTGGATTAACGAAGATTGACCCGACTATTTTTGTCGCGTGAAGCTTGGCAAGCTCGATCAGGGCCATATGGCCGGCATGAAGCGCACCCATCGTCGGCACAAGGGCAATACTCTCGCCGTGCGCTCTAAACGTCGAGAGCAGCTCGTCGAGCGTTTTTTGATCATGCACCGTTTGCACGCGCCGTACTCCTCCGATATGGCGATGAACGTGCTCAATGGCGGGCGCAGAGTGACGAATCAAGAGGGCGCACACATTCATGGTCAAGGGCAAGGCTCACCTCATCGTCTTTGCCAATGAAAAGGGTGGCACAGGCAAATCAACAACGGCCGTGCATGTTGCCGTTGCGCTGGCCGCTCAAGGCCGAAAAGTCGCGGCCCTCGATCTCGATTCGCGTCAGCGCACGATGGCACGATATTTTGAGAATCGCGTAGAAAGCGCCAAGCGGCTTGAGCGCAACCTGCCCGTTCCCAATTTTGCGACCATTAAGGGCGATACACTCGCCGAGTTTGATAACCTGCTTGCCAGTTTGGGAGATGGGGCGGAGTTCCTCGTCATCGACACGCCGGGGCGCGATGACAAACTCGCCCGCGCATCGGCCCTGCGCGCCGACACACTCGTGACGCCGATGAACGATTCGTTTGTCGATCTCGATCTGATCGGACAAGTTGATGCGGAGAACTACAAGGTGAAGCGGCCGAGTTTCTATGCCGAGCTGATCTTTGAAGCCCGACGGGATCGCGCCAAATCCGATGGCGACACAATCGACTGGGTCGTGCTCCGAAATCGCCTCGCGCAAATCGAAGCGCGCAACATGCGTCGTGTTGGTGCAGCGATGGAAGAATTGTCACGCCGTGTGGGGTTTCGCGTCGTGCCAGGGCTTAGCGAGCGCGTGATTTATCGCGAGTTGTTCCCATCCGGCCTCACACTTCTCGATTTGGACATTATCCGAGATGCCGGGTTGAGCCATATTGCCGCACGGCAGGAAATGCGTGAGCTGATCGCGGCACTTGCCCTGCCCGCGCATCAACTCTCGCTGGTCACTGCGTGAATAAGTGGCTCATCATGGTCGTGTTGGGGCTCGGCGCTTGGATGTTGCACAAACGAAATATGACGTTGCCGGAAGGAATGAGCCGCGCGGAGGCCGCCCGCGTGCTTGATGTGCCAATGGGGGCTGATGCCACTGTCATAAATGAGGCACATAAGCGCCTTATCGCCCGTGTGCACCCGGATGCAGGCGGGTCGGCAACGCTTGCCGCGCAAGTTAATCAAGCCCGCGATGTGCTGCTGCATCGTTCAAACTAAACTATTGGATTCAATATGACACACACGTTCAACCCCACTGCCCTGCGCGAATATGACATTCGCGGCGTCGTTGGAAAAACCTTGGGTGCCGAGGACGCCCGGGCGATTGGCCGCACTTTTGGGACAATCATCAAGCGCGCTGGCGGTAAAACTGTGGCTGTCGGGCGTGACGGACGCTTATCCTCTCCGATGCTCGAGGCGGCGCTGGTTGATGGGTTGACCAACAGCGGCGTCGATGTCGTGCGGATCGGACTAGGGCCAACGCCAATGCTGTATTATGCCGAAGCGACCCAGCAGGTCGATGGCGGTATTGAGATAACCGGCAGTCACAATCCCGCCGAGTATAATGGCTTCAAGATGGTACATCAGCATCTTCCGTTTTATGGAGCGGACATCCAGAAATTGGGCGCGATGGCGGCGGCTGGCGATTGGGAGACCGGCACCGGCGCCGTCTCCGACATCGACATCCTCGACGACTATGTCGCTCGGATCCGTGAAGGACTCGGCGATCTGGGCGGGCACAGTTTTCGGATCGGTTGGGATGCGGGCAATGGCGCTGCGGGCACGGTTATCGAGAAGCTCACGTCGGACCTGCCCGGCGAGCACCATCTTTTGTTCACTGATATCGACGGCAATTTCCCCAATCATCATCCCGACCCCACTGACGAAGCCAATCTGGCGCACCTCAAGGCGCTGGTCGCTGAAAAGAAGCTCGATTTCGGACTGGCTTTTGACGGTGATGGTGACCGGATTGGTGCGGTGGATGGAAAAGGCCGGGTTATCTGGGGCGATCAGTTGCTGGCGGTGCTGGCTGAAAGTGTGCTCAAACAAGTGCCCGGCAGCACGATTATTGCCGACGTAAAGGCGTCGCAAGCGCTTTATGACCGGATTGCGGAACTCGGCGGCAAGCCTTTGATGTGGAAGACGGGGCATTCGCTCATCAAAACCAAGATGAAGGAAACGGGGGCACCGTTGGCCGGCGAAATGTCCGGCCACATCTTCTTCGCGCACGAATTTTATGGTTTCGATGATGCTCAATATGCCGCCATCAGGCTGATCCGTGCTGTCGCGGAGCTTGGTGGCTCACTGACAGCGCTCAAAGATGCGATGCCAGCAATGATCAACACGCCCGAGATGCGCTTTCAGGTTTCTGAGGAACGTAAGTTCGCGGTCATTGATGAAGTTCTGGCTCGACTCAAAGCCGAGGGCGCGAATGTCAATCATACCGATGGCGCGCGGGTGAACACGCCAGACGGCTGGTGGCTGCTGCGCGCGTCGAATACACAAGATGTTCTCGTCGCACGCGCGGAGGCAAATGATCAGGCTGGGCTTGAACGGCTCATGGCGATGATCGACGGGCAACTCGCGGCAAGTGGGCTGACGCGCGGGCCGCAAGCTGGGCATTAAAGGCGCGTTGATGTCCGATCCCATTACCCTCGGTCGGCTCTATGGTCGGCGCCAGGGACACAAGTTGCGGCACGGTCAAGCGGCGCTGCTTGAGGACCTTATGCCGCGCGTCGAAGTGCCTGAGCAGGGCGCGCTGACGTCAGAGAGCCTCTTCGGCGACGCCCCGGATGTTCGTCGCCCGCTGCATTTTGAGATCGGCTTCGGGTCGGGCGAGCACCTCGCTGGGCAGGCTCTTACGTATCCGCATCATGGCTTTATCGGCTGCGAACCCTTTATTAATGGTGTGGTCGGCGCGCTGAACCATATCGACGAACATGAGCTCAGCAACGTCCGTCTCTATATGGGCAATGCACTTGACGTGCTTGCGCGCCTGCCTGATGCCTCACTCACATGTGCCTATCTGCTCCATCCCGATCCGTGGCCCAAGGCGCGGCATGCGAAGCGGCGGATGATGAACTCCGGCCCACTTGATCTTATTGCCGCCAAGCTAAAGCCGGGCGGAACGTTTCGATTCGGCACCGATCATCCGATTTATGTCCGATGGGCAATGATGCAGATGAATGCCCGGCGGGATTTTATCTGGCAGGCAAAGTCCGCGTCAGATTTCCTCACCCGACCGTCCGATTGGCCGGAAACACGGTACGAACGAAAGGCGCGACGGTTGGGGCACGAAGTCTGGTATTTTGAATACCAGCGCGTCTGATCCAGTTCATCACCCGAATGACCCGGCCTGCCTCAGCACCTGTGGTTAGGAATCCGACGCTCTGTTAGCGCGACAGTCAACAGAAAATTAACTATTCCGCTTTAGATTTCATACACGCTGCTGTTTCATAATTGCGGCGCAATTTAGACGAGAGTATCCAGATGATTGAATCGAGTGCCGCGCCTGACGAGATGGTCGATCTGCTTGACGATCAGATCGCGTCTAACGCTCTCCGAAGTGCGCAGGCGCTTGGAATCGCCGCACTGGCCCCGCTCGCGCTTGAAGCTTGCGGCGGTGATAGTGGTTCCGCAGCGGTCGCCACGTCAACACCGTCACCGACTCCAGTCGCCATAACGGGTGCAGAGGCTTCGCGGTTTTTAGCACAGGCCACCACCGGTGCCAGTAAGGCCGATATTGTTAGCCTTCAGGGCAGCACCTACGACGCATGGCTAAACACTCAATTTGCAATGGCCCGCCCGATCAAGTTCTGGGACTTCCTGGCCAATAACGGATACAATGTCGCTGCGAACAAGTTTGGGCAGACGGGCTTTGACACGATGATGTGGAGCCAACTTATCGGCGGCACCGACACTTTGCGCCAGCGCGTCGGCTTTGCGTTGCATAGCATGGTCATCGTTGGCATCGCGGGCACCCCGTCATCTTGGTTATCACAAGGCATGGCCGCATATTTTGATGCCATTTGGGACAACGCTTTTGGTAATTTCCGGCAGCTTTTAGACGATGTTGCTGGCACTGTTGTGATGGGCATCTTTCTCACATTCATTAACAATGTTAAAGGCAATCCCGTTACGGGGGCAGTGCCAGACGAGAATTTCGCCCGCGAATTGATGCAATTGTTCACGATCGGGCTCTATCAGCTCAACATGGATGGCACCCAGGTGCTTGCTGGCGGAAAGCCAGTTGAAACCTACACCCAGGCAGATGTGACAGGCGGGGCCCGCGTTTGGACTGGCTGGACATACGCCAACGCCGACGAAACTATTCCAGACCGTATGCGGTTGCCGATGATCAATATCGCCGCAAAGCATGAGAGCGGCACAAAGGTTTTTCTGGGAACCACCATTCCCGCCAATACGGATGGGCCAACCAGCAAGAAGCTCGCACTTGATGCCATATTCGCGCACGCAAACGTGCCGCCGTTTGTGAGCAAACAGTTGATCCAGCATCTGGTCACCAGCAATCCCTCTCCGGCCTATGTCGGGCGCGTGGCAGCTGTCTTTGCCAATAACGGCAGTGGCGTCCGTGGAGACTTGAAGGCCGTGGTGCGGGCAATCCTCACGGATACCGAAGCGCGAAGCGCGGCCAATATCACCAGCACGTCCTTTGGCAAACTGCGGGAGCCGATCTTCCGATTGACGCAATGGGCCCGTGCTTTCGGCGTGAAATCAGCCACAAATACCTGGAAATTCGGCAGTACGTTGGATCCTAACAACCGGCTGGGTGAGAGCCCTGGCCGTTCCCCGAGCGTCTTCAACTTCTTCCGGCCAGGCTATACGCCTCCCGGCAGTGGGATCGCGGCTCAAGGATTGCTCGCGCCGGAGTTTCAGATCACCACCGAACCAACGGTGATCGCCTATCTCAATTATATGCAAGATCTGATCGTCGGTGGCGCGGGTGACTCGCAAGCCGACTATACCAGCCTCCTTGCGCTAGCGACGGACAGTCAGGCATTGCTGAACGAGCTCAACCTCGTCCTCGCCGCCAACCAAATTAGTGCCGCAACAATCGCAGCTATGAAAACCGGCATCGACAGCATCTCTGCAACAACAGCTTCCGGGCAGCTGAACCGCGTGCAGGCCGCTCTCGTTCTCGTGATGGCAGCCCCCGAATATCTCATCCTCAAATAAGGAATACTGATGAGCCTCGATCTTTCTCGTCGCGCCTTTTTGCAACGTGCTTCCGCCCTATCGATCGCTGGTGCTGCAACACCGTTTGTGATGAACCTTGCCGCCATTGGCGAAGCAGCGGCATCAACCGCCACTGATTACAAAGCGATTGTCTGCGTCTTCCTGTATGGTGGCAACGATTATGCCAATACGTTGGTGCCTGCGGATTCTTCCAATTATGCGATTTACAACGCGGCGCGGCCGGGGTTGGGCTATTCTCAGTCGTCCCTTGTCAATACGCTCCTCGCGCCCACTGTAGCACCGGCTGGCGGTCAACAATATGCGCTCGCGCCAGAGCTTGCGCCGCTATTGCCAATTTTCGATGCTGGAAAAATGGCTGTTATCCTCAACGTGGGAACGCTGGTGCAACCGACGACCAAGGCACAATATGTGGCAAAGAGCGTGCAGCTGCCTCCCAAGCTGCTGTCACATAATGATCAGCAAAGCTACTGGCAGTCGTCGTCACCGGAGGGTGCTGCGTCAGGCTGGGGTGGTCGCTTGGGCGATTTGTTCCAATCAGGAAATGGCACCGCCGCTCTCACCTGCATCAGCCCGAACGGCAATGCTGTGTTTCTGAGTGGCAAATCGGCGGTGCAATATGTGGTTACCCCTACAGGGCCAATAGCGCTGAACGCTACGACCACTTTGCGAGGGTCTACCGCTGCTGCGGCAGTGCTGAAAAACCTCATTCAGACACCGGTCAATCATCTCTTTGAAACCGAACTGACGCGCGTGAGTGGCCGCGCCATCAATCTTTATGGCCAAGTGACGACTGCACTCACCAGCGCACCTGTCACAAATACTGTCTTTCCAGCTGCCGCTGATCCATCAAGTACGCTCGGCGCCCAGCTCAAAGAAGTGGCGCGATTAATTTCCGTTGGCAGCCAGTTGGGCGCAAAACGGCAAGTCTTTTTCGTTTCAACGAGCGGCTTTGATACGCACGATGGTTTGGTGAGCATTCATCCCGTACTGATGAGCAACCTCGCAAACGCCCTGCGCGCGTTTTATGACACGACGGTGGAACTCGGCGTTGCCAATCAGGTGACCACCTTTACCGCATCCGATTTTGGTCGTGCGCTCACCGCCAACAATGATGGCACCGATCACGGTTGGGGCAGTATGCACTTTGTGCTCGGTGGCGC
>JAYVZY010000409.1:0-1916 GCA_043782885.1 Sphingomonadales bacterium
TATGCGCAAACTCGCTCTCACACTCGCCACCCTGGGGCTGGCCTTGGCCGCTACCATCAGCATGGCGGAAGCGCCTGCCAAAGCTCCGGTGGTCGCGGCAGCGGTGAACACGATCCCGGCGGCCGACCCGCTGAACATCAAGCCCGTCGCTGGCGAAGGCCAACCCGTGCAAGGTGGCCTGGGCATTGAAGAGCAGATTACCGAAAATGGCCGATTTGCATTATGGATGCACGATGCGCTGTTGATGCCTTTGATCACATTTATCTCGTTATTTGTGCTGGGGCTTCTGCTCTTTGTCGTCGCCCGCTATCGGAAGGCGGCAAATCCCGTGGCCTCCAAAACGTCGCACAACACGACAATCGAGATTATCTGGACGGGACTCCCCGTGCTCATCCTTGCAGCGGTGTTCATTCCGTCCTTTTCGTTGCTGCGTGCGCAATATGCCAAGGTTGGCCCCGATGCAGTTACGCTCAAAGCGACCGGTAACCAGTGGTTCTGGAGCTACACTTATCCCGATAATGGTGATTTTGAGGTTGTGTCTAACATGCTGCCCGATGCGGTAGCCAAAGAGCGTGGCGAACCCCGTTTGCTCGGCACCGACAATCGGATTCTTGTGCCGGTAAATACGCAAATCCGGCTGCTGACGACTGCAAATGATGTCATCCACGCTTGGCACGTTCCTGCGCTCTGGGTGCAAATGGATGCCGTGCCAGGGCGAATCAACGAGGCAAGCTTCAAGGCTGACAAAATTGGGCTCTATTACGGCCAGTGCAATCAGCTTTGTGGCGCGCGCCACGGCTTTATGCCAATCGCCATCGAGGTTGTTTCAAAAGAACGTTTTGCGCAATGGATACACGGCCACGGCGGGCACATGAAGGGTGAGGCTGCCGTAAAGGCCGATGCTCCAGCAGCCCCCGTAAAAACCGCGCTGAAGTAAGGAATAAATCAATGACAGATGCAGCCCTCACCCCCTCTGCCTTTCAGGCGCACAGCGACGATCACGCGCATCATCATGACGCTGATCATAAGCCCGCCTTCTTTGCGCGCTGGTTCATGTCCACCAACCACAAGGACATTGGTACGCTGTATCTGATCTTTGCCATTTTTGCGGGCATTATTGGTGGCGCTATTTCCGGGATGATGCGCGCTGAGCTCGCCAACCCCAACATCCAGTATCTAACGCATTGGGCGTCGACGATGAAATGGATTGTCGGCAACGGCAGCATCGCGACGTTAGATGAGTCGTATCACATGTGGAATACGCTGATCACTGCGCACGGCCTGATCATGGTGTTCTTCATGGTGATGCCGGCGATGATCGGCGGCTTTGGCAACTGGTTCGTGCCGATCATGATCGGCGCGCCAGATATGGCCTTCCCACGCATGAACAACATCTCGTTCTGGCTGCTGGTTCCTGCATTCCTGCTGCTGCTCGGCTCGAACTTTGTGTCGGGTGGAACGGGCTTGGGTGCGGGAACGGGCTGGACGGTCTATGCCCCGCTCTCGACCTCTGGTTCGGCAGGGCCTGCCGTCGACATGGCGATTCTCTCGTTGCATTTGGCGGGCGCCAGCTCGATTTTGGGCGCGATCAACTTCATCACGACCATCTTCAACATGCGCGCGCCAGGGATGACGATCCACAAGATGCCGCTGTTCGTCTGGTCGGTGTTGGTGACCGCATTCCTGCTGCTGCTCGCACTCCCCGTGCTGGCCGCTGCAATTACGATGCTGCTCACTGATCGTAACTTTGGCACGACCTTTTATGCCGCGAGCGGTGGTGGCGATCCTATCCTGTATCAGCACTTGTTCTGGTTCTTCGGCCACCCCGAGGTTTACATTATGATCCTGCCGGGCTTTGGCATGATCTCGCAGATTGTCTCAACCTTCTCGAAAAAGCCCGTATTCGGCTATCTTGG
>JAYVZY010000410.1:0-22835 GCA_043782885.1 Sphingomonadales bacterium
TTTCTGCCACAATTTGATCAAGAAGACGTTAACCAACACCCATATATTTTTGCTGAAACGGACGGGTTTAGTTTGACGGCACCAATGGGTTTTGATCTCATATTAGGTATGGATGTACTGTCACAGTGTGATTTTGAGTTACATCGAAATGGGACTTGGAAGATGAGTTTTGGATGATGGCTTAACTTCCGCTCACAACCAAGGTTTCACCATGACCAGCACCACAATCACAATCGCCGCCACACCGGGCACTTCGTTCAGCAAACGTAACGTCCGACCACTCAATTTCCGCTCTCCCAACGCCAGCCGTTTCGCATAATGGCCCATCCACATATGATAGGCGGAAAGACCAATGACCGCGAGCAGTTTGAGCCGGAACCATAACATCCCAAACGCACCGAGGTTAAACGCAAGCGCGAGACCAAAAAGCCAAACCAACACCATCGACGGATCCATGATAATGTTGATTAAACGCCGCTCCCGCTCCACCCAGGCCTGTGCTTCTGGCGAGGATTCAGCCGATTCCTGATGATAGACCAAAAACCGTGGCAGCATGAACAATCCTGCCATCCAGAACACCACGAAAATGAGGTGAAGCGCCTTCACCCAAGGTTCGTATATCCCGAGCCAACCGATCAGCATCGATGCGCCCTCACACGCGCCAGAAGCTGCTCTACATGCGCGATTGGCGTATCGGGAAGGATACCGTGACCAAGATTAAAAATATGCGGTCGATTGGCGAAAGCCACGATAATGCGATCAATTGCAGCAACCAACGTCCCACCACCAGCGATAACGGCCAAGGGGTCCAGATTTCCTTGCACCGGCAAATGCGCCGGCAGCGCGGCGTTCGCCCAAACGGGATCAACGGTCTCATCCAAACCGATCGCAGATGGATGAACACCATCGACGAATGCACGTAGCTTGCCGCCCGCGCCTTTGGGAAACCCGATAACAGGTACATGCGGCGCGTAGCTGCGAATCGCATCAATGATCGCGGCATTGGGCGCAATCACCCAGCGTTCAAATTGCGCGGGCGAGAGGTTCCCAGCCCAGCTTTCGAACAACTGCACCGCATCAACACCGGCATCAATCTGCCCTTTCAAATAGGTGATCGTGAGCGCGACGATAGCGTCAATTATGTTGGCAAAGGACTCAGGCCGCGCATAGGCATAGCGCCGGGCCTCGGATTGATCCTTGCTCCCGCGACCGTTGAGCATATACGTCGCCACTGTCCAAGGTGCTCCCGCAAAGCCAAGGAGCGTCGTCTCAGGGGGCAATGCGGCCCTCACCCTCGCCACTGTCGCATAAATCGGTTGGAGACGCTCAGGGAGGCTCTGGAGCTCCTCTAGCGCTGATTCAATCAGTCTGGGAGCAAGCCGTGGCCCCTCACCTTCCTCAAACCACAAATCTTGGCCGAGCGCATGGGGAATCACCAAAATATCGGAGAACAGGATCGACCCATCAAAGCCAAAGCGGCGGATCGGCTGAAGGGTCACCTCCGCCGCCGATTCGGAATCATACACCAATTCCAGAAATCCGCCTTTTTTAGCTCGTAATGCACGATATTCGGGCAAATACCGTCCTGCCTGACGCATCAGCCAAATAGGTAACTGTTCAGATTTACGTCCTTGTAAGGTTGAGAGCAGAAGGCGATCAGGAGTCAAAATGTGCTACTTTCATTATAATAAGAGAAGAAGAATAAGAGTCTGAAGAGGAGGTTGGCAAGCAGGTTGTGGGAATTGTGAGTTATCCCCATCTTAATCAGCTTTTGGTTAATAGACGACTCACGATGAGTCCGCGAGTCGAATACCGGTTTTCCCATAACTCACAATCTCGGACTCGGCGTTGGCTAAGCCGGACGACTCTGTGGATGAAAAGCTGACAGCGGGAAAAAAGAGGCTGTCCAAACCGGTGTTGATGTTTATGACAATCCACACGCCTAGTTATCCACAGAACTTTTTGCCATGACACAATTGCACCTTCATCTCTTATCCGACTCAACCGGAGAAACGCTTGAGAACATCGCCAAAGCGGCTTTGGCCCAATTTGACGGTGTGGATACCGTGCGCCACTTTTGGCCAATGGTCCGTTCTGAAACCCATATGGACCGGGTGATGAGTGACATCGCCCAGAACCCGGGCCTCGTAGTTTACACAATTTTGAATATCGATCACCGTGCGCGTTTGGAAACACATTGCCGTGCCTTAAATTTACCGATGGTTGCGGCACTTGATCCAATCACGACGGCGCTCTCAGCGATGCTTGGGCAAAAGGCAAAAGCCCGTCCCGGCAGCCAACATATTCTTGACGATGCCTATTTCGCTCGGGTCGACGCGATCCACTACACGATCGCGCACGATGATGGTGTGGGGAGTGACAATTGGGAGCAGGCTGACATTATTCTCGCAGGGGTTTCGCGCACATCAAAGACGCCAACCTCAATCTACCTTGCCAATCGCGGGTTTAAGACGGCAAATATCCCCCTCGTGCTTGAATCTCCACCGCCCGATAGTTTGTTTCAGCTTCGCAAACCGCTCATTGTGGGTTTGATAACGAGTGCAGATCGGCTGATTCAAATTCGGCGCAACCGCCTGCTTTCCCTTAATCAAGCGCCGGAGACTGCCTATGTCAATCAAGACAATGTCGCCCGCGAAATCAGCTTTGCGCGCCGCATGTTTGCTGACAATGGCTGGCCGGTCATTGATATGACGCGGCGTTCGATTGAAGAGGCGGCGGCCGCGATTATAACGCTCTACCAAGAGCGAAAAGGCGCATCTTGAATATAATTCTCGCTTCACAAAGCGCAGCACGTGCGACGATGCTGTCTGCAGCAGGTGTCATTTTTACTCCCGTTGCGGCGGACATAGACGAGGATAAGATCAAAGCAAACTTCATGGCGCGCGCACCTTCTCCCAAAGATTTGGCTACGGAACTCGCGGCGGCAAAAGCGCAAAGCCTCGTCGGGCGCTATCCGACGTCTTGCATTATTGGTTGTGATCAAACGCTCGAATGTCAGGATGGACGCTTGCTGAATAAGGCGTTGTCGCTGGCTGAACTTGGGGAACAATTGCGTCAATTGTCCGGACAATCGCATTGGCTGCACAGCGCATCGACCGTTTTCGAAGAGAGCAAACAAACATGGGCAGCAGCGGAAAGCGTGCGGCTTAAAATGCGGGTTCTTTCAGCCGCGTTCGTCGATGAGTATGTTGCACGTTTTTGTTCGTCGGTGCTGGGCTGCGTTGGCGGCTATCAGATCGAGGGGGCTGGTGTTCAATTGTTTGAGCAGATCGAAGGCAGTCATTTCGCGATTATGGGCATGCCGCTGCTGCCCTTGCTCGCATTTTTGCGCGATCGCGGGATAATGATGTCATGACTGTGCGCTATGCAGAGGTGATCGGTGATCCGATCAGCCACTCAAAGTCACCGCTGATCCATACTTTCTGGCTGGAAAAGCTCGACCTGGCGATGGCGTATCGGGCCTGTCATGTCACGCCCGATGCTCTGGCGGGATATGTCGCGAACCGCAGCGCTGATCCCGACTGGCTCGGCTGTAATGTTACGATTCCGCACAAGATCGCGGTGATGGATTACGTCGCAGACCCCGGGGATGTTCGCACGGGTATCGGGGCGATGAACACACTGTTTCGCGATGAGGACTCGCGGGTGATTGGCACCAACACGGACGCCAGCGGCTTCTATATGCCGATTGCCGATCTATCGCTTGGTGGCGAAACCGTGATTGTAATTGGCACCGGTGGCGCCGCTCATGCCATCCTGTTTGCGCTCTCAAAATGTAATGTCCAACAGGTCGTGCTGCTGGCCCGTAATGCGCTCAAAGGTGCAGCGCTGCTCGTTCGTTTTGGCCTTAAGGGCAAAGTATTGCCGCTAAATGCACTACTTCCGCGCGCAAAATTGATGGTGAACGCCAGTCCCTTGGGGATGATCGGGCACGAGTTGATGACCTTCGATCTCTCCCCGCTGCCGAGCGATGCCATTGTGTATGATATTGTCTACACCCCGCTCACGACACCCTTGCTCGCGGCAGCTGAAGCGCGTGGCCTGGAGACGATTGATGGGTTGGAGATGTTGGTTGGCCAGGCGGCAGCCGCGTTCGAGCTTTTCTTTGGGGAGCCGGCCCCACGGGAGCACGATGCCGAACTTCGCGAACGGCTGATAACATGATTGTCATCGGCCTCACCGGCTCAATCGGCATGGGAAAGTCTACGGTCGCCGAGATGTTTCGTGCCGAAGGTGTTCCGGTGTTCGATGCTGATGCGGCCGTGCGTAGCCTTCAGGGGTCTGGCGGCGCGCTAGTTTCCGCGATCGAGACCATGTTTCCGGGCACGACAGGGCCGGACGGGGTAGATCGGCAGGCATTGGGCGCAGCCGTTTTTGGCAGGCCAACGGAACTGGAGGCGCTTGAGGCACTCGTGCATCCGGCGGTGGCACAGCGGCGGCAGGACTGGTTGCGCCGCAATCGCGCGAAGCGACTGGTTGTGCTCGATATTCCGCTTCTGTTTGAAAAACGCGGCTGGCGCGCTGTTGACGTTATAGTCGTGGTTTCCGCCCCCGCTTGGATGCAACGCCGTCGCGTGCTGAGCCGGGTTGGCATGACGCCCGCCAAATTCAAGCAGATAAAGCGGCTACAACTGCCCGATTCGCAAAAACGCCACCGCGCACATGTGGTGATTGAGACCGGTCGACTAAAGATGCAAACGCGCCGCGCCGTTCACCATGTTGTCGCTTGCTTACGAGCATTAAAAGGCGGATAGTAACGTAACGATGCGTGAAATTGTTTTCGATACTGAGACAACGGGATTAAGTCCGGCGAATGGTGACCGGATCGTTGAGTTCGGCGGCTTGGAAATGATCAACCGGGTTGAAACCGGACGCACCTTTCACGCCTATTTCAATCCAGAGCGCCTGATGGATCCTGTCGCGCAATCCATCCACGGTCTGTCAGATGCGTTCCTTGCCGATAAACCACTGTTTGGCGAGCGTGTTGAGGAACTGCTCGATTTCATCGAGGACAGTCCACTGGTCGCGCATAACGCTATGTTTGATTATGGCTTCCTCAATCATGAATTGAGCGGTTGTGGGAGGCTGAAAATCCAGCAATCGCGGATCATCGATACGTTGGCGCTCGCACGGACAAAGCACCCTGGCGCGAAACATAGCCTCGACGCGCTGTGTACACGTTATGGAGTTGATCGCAGCCAGCGGATCAAGCACGGCGCGTTGATCGATGCGCAGTTGCTTGCGCAAATCTATGTTGAGTTGACCGGCGGACGTCAGATCGGGCTTTCGCTCGCCGCCGATGTCGTTGACGCGCGTTCCGTCAACGCCGCAATCGGGTCGCGCGCCACTTCTGAGCGCGGCCGCCAAGCCATTCTTCACCAGCCAACCAAGGAGGAACTGGCGCGCCACGCCGCATTCATTGCCAAACTCGATAAGCCGCTTTGGCTCGATGCCTCACCCGCAGCTTAACGAGTCCATTGACCAAACTCCCCCTCGGGCCTAAGGGCTCCCCCGCTTTTCTTTTAGGAGGCACATTATGGACATTCGCGTTTCAGGACATCAGGTCGATACAGGGGCCGCGCTTAATGCGCACGCGCGCGAGCGTTTGGAAGCAATAGCGACCAAATATTTCGCGCGTGCCATATCGGCGCATGTTACGATGAGCAAAGGCCCGCACGATGCGGGGTTCGTCTGCGATATTGTTGCCCATGTGATGCAAGGGTTGATCCTGAAAGGTGCCGGTCGCGCGATGGACGCGCATCTCGCGTTTGAAGATGCGGCGCTGAAGATTGAAAAGCAGCTGCGTCGATATATGCGGCGGCTCAAAGACAAGCACGCCAGTCAAACGCAGGCCGCCGATAAATCTCCCGGTCCGATTGACGCGGATGCGCGCTATACCGTGTTCGATGCGCCACCTGAGGAAATCGAGGTTGTTGGCGATTCGGCGCTCATTATTGCGGAAACGAAGGTCGATGTGCCTGAGTCATCGGTATCCGATGCGGTCATGATGCTCGATTTGCGCAACACCAATGCGCTGTTGTTCAAACACATCGGCACCGGTGTATTCAATATGGTGTATCGGCGCGGCGATGGCACTATTGGCTGGGTCGAGCCCGCAGCGGCATAATCGAGATTAAGAGCATGTTTTACCTTCAGAATAGTTTGACGCCGCTCGCCGTGCGCGCGGGCCTCAATGTGGCCAATAAAAAGAGCCTGTTTCAGAATCTTGCGTCGCTTTCTAAACAGGCTCACGGTGTTGATCCGAATGCCGTTCTGGATCGGCTGATGGAGCGTGAGCGCCTGGGCTCAACCGGATTTGGCAGCGGAATTGCAATACCACATGGCAAGATTGAGGGCTTAACGAAGGTCATCGCCGTTTGCTTGCGGTTAGCGCGGCCAATTGATTTTGAGGCGATTGATGATTTGCCGGTTGATCTTGTCTTCATGCTGTTATCGCCAGCGGATGGCGGGGCAGAACATCTCAAGGCGCTTGCCGCCGTTAGCCGGATGATGCGCGATAAGGAATTTGTCGCAAAGTTGCGTGGAGCGGCGACTGATGATGCCCTTTATGCTTTGCTCAATTCACAAGAGATGGTCAGCGCAGCCTGATATTGCAGCGCAACATTTATTTTGAAGGCCGGTGTTCATGGCGGTGCGGCTAACAACGAAGCTGTTTATTAACGCCCTGATGCGACGGGCTGCTTCTTTCGGCGGACATGTAACGGTGCTTGCCCACGGCGATGATAGCGCCGGCGGGTTGCTGCTCATATGTCTCGAAAAGGGGCGGTTATCTGCAGTTCTTGAACGCAGCACAGATGCACAAGGGCATATGGTTTGGCGCCCATGTTTCAGTCAACTCATTGAAAATAAAGATAAATTATTCGATTCTCTTCAAAAGCGTTCTGCCCAAGACAGTGATTTGTGGCAGGTTGAACTGGACATCGCGGATGCAGAACGCTTCGCCGCTGATTTTATCGCTGAAGGTTGACGCCGCCACAAGTCTGTCACAAAGCCACCTGACGTAAACGCGTAGACCTGCTGGGCAAGACATTTGACGGGAACGCAGACGGGGAATGACGACCAACTGTAAGGTGAGTTTAGACGGGTGGTATCGTGGTTTTCTGCACATAAAAAGATTTTGAATGCGATTTTATTTTGGCACCGTAGCATGTGCGGTTGCAGTTCTTCTTGTGGCCAGTATGGCTACACCACCAGCCCCACTTTTGGCGCGTCAGCCCTCAAAAGACGCGCTAGGCGGTAACATTGTTTCTTTGGGCGCGCCATTAGCAGCCAGCCCCGCTTCCGATGAGGCTGTGAAGACAGACTCACCTTCTCAGATCGCCGAAGACATTACACCAGAACCACGCGCATCGTCGTCGCTTGCCGCTCTGGTTGAGACTCATAGCGATGCACAGGCAACAGATGCCGAAGGTAGATGCCTTGCAACAGCTGTGTATTTTGAATCGAAGGGTGAGCCGCTCGCGGGCCAATTGGCCGTGGCCCAAGTGATGATCAATCGCACGCAATCGGGTCGGTTCCCGGAAACGTTGTGCGGTGTGGTCAAGCAATCTGGCCAATTCTCGTTCGTTCGTGGCGGCCAGTTCCCGCACATCAATGAAGACAGCAAGGCCTGGCACACGGCGCTCGCGATTGGTGAGATCGCCCGAGGCGAACTGTGGCAACCCATGGTGGGCCACGCGATGTTCTTTCATGCAAAACGCGTATCGCCGCATTGGCACGCCACACAGGTTGCGTCGCTCGGACACCATGTTTTTTATCGATAAGCGGGTGTCAGTCTAGGGCCTCTCCACTCATTTTCATGCGCGTCCAAACCAGTGCAACGCCGCGCCATGCGTCCGCAACCACAGGCGCGCTGGCTTCGGATCAACACCGTAAAGCGCGGCCACAAGCGCATGAAAGGCTGGGCTGTGGTTCATATGAACACGATGCGCAACCTCATGTGCCACCGTCGCGCGACGCACATGCGTCGGCGCGAGGATAAGCCGCCAGCTATAGCGAATGTCACCCTTGCTTGAGCAACTGCCCCAGCGCGCGTGCGGATCGCCGATCCCGACACGGCCAATATCCACACCCGCAAGCACCCCAATCTCCCGCGTTTCAGCCTCCAACACGCGACGTGCCTCGCGCTGAAGCCAGCGCAAAATACGCGGGCGCAACTCGGTCAGTGCGCCGCCGACAATCACCGTGTTCTCAACACGCTTTGGGACGCGAGAGGCTGTCGGCTCCCACCGGAGTGTCACGTGCTCTCCTGCCACGCTCAGCGCCATGCCGGGAGCGATCTTCTCAGCCTCTGGCAGCTTTGCCGCTTCCCGCGCGACCCACGCCGCTTGCTCGCCAGCCCAGCGCACACCTTCGCGCATTGACGCGCGCTTCGGCAGTGTGAGCCGCACCCGCCCCGAGCGCGGATCAACCGCCAGCCGCATTCGTCTTGCGCGCGGCGAGCGGACGATGTCTACTGTCTGGCCCGCCAGTTGAAACGACTCAGAGCTCATGCGCGCTATCGTCAATCAGATGATTCTCTAAGTCACCCGCTTCAACCTCCGAAATCGTCCACCCCCGAACGGACATGCCTGCCGCGTGGATCGAGTCACGATCTCCGGTGATGAGATAGTGCCAGTCCGGCAGCGGTTTGTCGGCCGCTCGTCGGACATAAGCACATGTTTCAGGCAACCAATCAATGTCGCGCAGTTTCTTTGGCGTCAGTCGGATACATTCCGGCACATATGCGTGGCGGTGTCGGTAATCCGAGCAGCGCGCGGCGTGGCGATCAAGCAGTTTGCACGCAACATTGGTCGGGAAGAGCTCCCCGGTCTCCTCGTCCTCCAGCTTGTGGAGGCAGCATTTGCCACAACCATCGCACAAAGCCTCCCACTGTGCGCGATCAAGTTTTTCCAGCGGCGTATTTTCCCAGAAGCGGTCGGTCATGCGCGCGCCCTCATCGCACCCACGTTGCCAACTCATTGGCGATCGTTTGCGGCGTGCCGTCGGATGCGAGAATCATGATCGGCTCGCCCCGTGGACCAAACAACATCGCCACTCGGCTGTGATCGACAAGGTATTGGCCGTTGGGACCAGGCGGCAGTTTTTGATACACGGCGGCATAGGCTTTGGCAGCGGCCGCAACGTCTGCCTCCGAGCCGGTCAGGCCGATGAGGCGCGGATGAAACGCCGCGACAAAGCTCTTGAGTTTGGTTGGCGTATCTCTCGTTGGATCAACACTAATGAAGACAGGCTGCACTTTGGCGGCATCCGACGCATCATCTCGCTCAAATTGACGAAAGCCGGCCATTAAATGTTGCAGATCGGTAGGGCACGCATCAGGGCAAAAGGTGTAGCCGAAATAGATAATCCGGAATTTGCCAGCAAAATCACGGTCCGTCACGCGCGCGCCATCTTGGTTAATCAAGGAAAATGGCCCACCAACGTGCGCACCAGCGAGTGGAGCGGTGGATAAATCCGCAGGCCCACGGTGGCAACTGCTCAGACCCGCCAACGCCAAAAATACGAGCGCACCCGTTAACACTTTTTTGTTCATCATATTGGCAGTCTTGCTTTGCTAGAGCGCAAGACGCAAGATAGAAGTGCTTCAAAAGGGTCAATCACAATGGGCAAATGGATTCGCACGACGTTGATCGGCTTGGCGCTAGGGCTGCCAACGCTGGGCGCTGCGCAATTTTCGGAGAGTTATAACTTTCTGAAAGCGGTCAAAGATCGCGATGGCGCGGAAGCGACTAAATTTCTGGGCAAACCCGGTTCGGTGATCGTTGACACCCACGACCTCACGAATGGCGAGACCGCTTTGCACATCGTTACAAAAGATCGTGATCTGCAATGGCTGCACTTCTTGCTTTCGAAAGGGGCCAAGCCTGACGCGCGTGATCGCTTAGGAGAAACGCCCTTGCTGATCGCAACACGGTTTAATTTCGTTGAGGGCGTCGAATATTTGCTCGCATTCCATGCAGGCGTAGATGTCGCGAATAACAATGGCGAGACGGCATTGATTCGCGCAGTGCAAAACAACAACATTGCGTTGGTGAAGATCCTTTTATCCGGTGGCGCAAATCCTGATCGTACCGATCACGTTGCGGGGTTGAGTGCGCGCGACTATGCCAAGCGCGATAGCCGTAATCCAGCGATGCTGACTGTGTTTGACGACACCGCCGTAACTAAGCCCAAACCGAAGGCGGGCCCTAGCCTTTAGCGCAGTGTGACTGTGGCTTGATAAGCACGCTGTTCGGCCCGTCCTTAACGGGAGCAGCCCCGTCAATTATCATCAGAGTCTGCCAACACACGGCAATTTTATGTTTGACGGAACCCTGCTAAGCACGGGATCGGGAGAACATTATGAGCAGTTTTGATTTTGCGCTGGGTGAAAATGCCGACATTATTCGCGATACGGTGGCGCGGTTCGCTGCGCAACAGATTGCGCCGTTGGCCGTGAAGATCGACGCGGAGGACTGGTTCCCGCGTGATCTTTGGCCCGAGTTGGGTGCGCTCGGATTGCACGGGATTACGGTTGCAGAGGAGGATGGCGGGCTGGGGCTTGGCTATCTCGAACATGTAATTGCCTGTGAAGAGGTCGCGCGCGCATCTGCCTCGATCGGCCTGAGCTATGGCGCGCATTCCAATCTGTGCATCAACCAGATCGCGCGGTGGGCGACGCCAGAGCAAAAGGCGCGCTATCTCCCCAAGCTGATCAGCGGTGAGCATGTGGGCGCACTGGCGATGTCTGAGGCGAGCGCGGGCTCAGATGTCGTGTCGATGAAACTGCGTGCCGACGCCGTTGCGGGCGGTTTCCGGCTGAACGGGACTAAATTCTGGATCACCAATGCGACATATGCCGACACGCTCGTGGTTTATGCCAAATCTCAAGCGCCCAAAGGCATCACTGCCTTCTTAGTCGAAAAGGGCATGCCCGGCTTCAACATCGGTCAGAAAATCGATAAGATGGGCATGCGCGGCTCACCCACAGCCGAGCTGGTGTTCGACGATTGCTTTGTGCCCGAGGCCAATGTGATGGGGCCACTGCATGGTGGCGTGGGTGTGCTGATGTCTGGGCTCGATTATGAGCGCGTTGTGCTTTCGGGCATCCCGCTCGGCATTATGCAAGCCTGCCTTGATACCGTCCTCCCCTATGTGCGGGAGCGCAAGCAGTTTGGCGCAGCCATTGGTTCTTTTCAGCTCATGCAAGGCAAGATCGCGGATATGTATGTCGCGCTGAATTCGGCGCGCGCCTATGTTTATGCGGTGGCGCAGGCGTGTGATCGTGGCGCCACAACCCGCTTCGATGCGGCGGGGGCGATATTGCTCGCCTCCGAGAATGCGGTCAAAGTCGCGAATGAGGCGGTGCAGGCGCTGGGCGGTGCGGGTTACACCAAGGATTGGCCGGTCGAGCGCTATTATCGCGACGCAAAGCTGCTCGACATCGGCGCAGGGACGAACGAGATCAGGCGGATGCTGATTGGGCGCGAGGTGATTGGGGCATGAGTGCTCCAACCCTCGCTTCCGCGCTCTCCACGGAGAGTGAGTCCTTCCGCGCCAACGCCGCGCACAACATCGCACTGAAAAACGAGTTGTGGGCGAAGGTGGCGAAGGCAGCGCTCGGCGGCGATGAGAAATCGCGCGACCGGCATGTCTCACGCGGCAAGCTGCTCCCGCGCGAACGGGTGGAGCGGCTGCTCGATCCCGGTTCGCCGTTTCTGGAGATTGGCCAGCTTGCGGCAAACGGTCTGTATGATGACGCGGTCCCCGGCGCGGGGCTGATCACCGGCATTGGTCGCGTCTCTGGGCGGCAGTGCATGATCGTGTGCAACGACGCCACGGTGAAGGGCGGCACTTACTACCCGCTCACGGTGAAGAAACATCTGCGCGCGCAGGAAATTGCGCAGGCCAATCGCCTTTCGTGTATCTATCTGGTGGACTCGGGCGGCGCGAACCTGCCCAATCAGGCGGAGGTGTTCCCTGATCGTGATCATTTCGGCCGCATCTTCTTCAATCAGGCGAACATGAGCGCGCTCGGCATTCCGCAGATTGCGGCTGTGATGGGCAGTTGCACGGCGGGCGGGGCCTATGTGCCCGCCATGTCTGACGAAAGCATCATTGTGCGCAACCAAGGCACTATCTTCCTTGCTGGGCCGCCGCTCGTTAAAGCTGCAACGGGTGAGGAAATCAGCGCCGAGGATTTAGGCGGTGGTGATCTGCATGGGCGCAAGTCTGGCGTGGTCGATCATGTGGCGGAGAATGACGAGCACGCGCTGACGATCGTGCGCGACATCATCTCCACGCTCCAGCCGCAGCCCAAGCCTGACATTAACATGCGCGACCCCCGCCCGCCAAAGTTCGCCGCAGAAGAGCTTTACGGCATCATCCCGCAAGATGTCCGCGCGCCATACGATGTGCATGAGGTTATCGCGCGGCTGGTGGACGGCTCGGAGTTCCACGAGTTCAAGGCGCTGTATGGTACCACGCTCGTCTGCGGCTTTGCGCATATTTGGGGGATGCCGGTGGCGATCCTCGCCAACAACGGCGTGCTGTTCTCCGAAAGCGCCGTTAAAGGCGCGCATTTCATTGAGCTGGCCTGCCAGCGGCGCATTCCGTTGCTCTTCCTCCAGAACATCTCCGGCTTCATGGTCGGCGGCAAATATGAGGGCGAGGGCATCGCCAAGCACGGCGCGAAGCTCGTCACCGCCGTCGCCACCGCGCAAGTGCCCAAGATCACCGTGCTGATCGGCGGGTCGTTCGGGGCCGGAAACTACGGCATGTGCGGCCGCGCCTATGATCCGCGCTTCCTGTTCACCTGGCCCAACGCGCGCATCAGCGTGATGGGCGGCGAGCAGGCGGCGAGCGTGCTGGCCACCGTCCACCGCGATGCGGCGACGTGGACGGACGCCGAGGCCGAGGCGTTCAAAGCCCCCGTCCGCCAAAAATATGAAGACGAAGGCAACCCCTATTACGCCACCGCGCGACTGTGGGATGATGGCATCATTGACCCCGCACAAACGAGGGATGTGCTGGGGCTAGCGCTGGCGGCGGCGCTGAATGCGGGCGTAGAAGAGGGGGCGCGCTTCGGCGTGTTTAGGATGTGAGGGCGAACGGATTCTATTTTGATACGTTTACCCAGATTCAAAATATGTCGCCTGGTCATGCGGTCGTATTTGTGTTTGGCCTCGGCATTTTGTTCTGGGCAGTCAGCAGTGGTTTTGGAACGCGAGAGAGTGGCGAGTCGCCTGGCTGTCTAGGTGGCCTTCTAAGTTTGGCGGGTGTGTTCCTTGCCGGTTATATGATTTTGTGGGCGATGCACCGATGACTATCCGTCGCGACCCCGCACAGAAGCGCGATGTGCTGGTGTTGGCGCTGGCGGCGGCGCTGAATGCGGGCGTTGAGGAGGGGGCGCGCTTTGGCGTGTTTAGGATGTGAGGGGAAACCTATGAATAAACTTCATCGTCTTGTAACACCTTGGCTCTGGCCAAGAGACATCTCTGATCAAACGGATATAGGTCGCAGATTAGGGCGCGTTTTGCATTGGTGCTTTGTCGTGGCCGCTGTCTTGTCCGTCATTTGCGGTATCGGATTGACTGCGACGACGTATCAGAATCACGCGATATCGGTCTTAGAGATAAAGGAATGGAAAAAGACTCACAGTTTGGATGCGCACTCAAAATCTTTTATAAATCAGGGCGATAATCAAAAATCAAATAATACGCAATTTGATTGGGATGAACCTACTGCCGTAGACGCGGAACCTATGATTTTATTAGGAGGGGCTGTTGTCAGTTTTGTCCTTTTGTTGATCGGCCGTGCTATCAGATATGTGTTGGCGGCAGAATGATCACCTCCCTTCTCATTGCCAATCGCGGCGAAATTGCCTGCCGGATCATCCGCACGGCGCGCGAAATGGGCATTCGCACCGTTGCCGTCTATTCCGATGCCGATGCTAAGGCGCTGCATGTGCGGCAGGCCGATGAGGCTGTGCATATCGGGCGTTCTCCGGCTGCCGAGAGCTATTTGCGTGGCGACAAGATCATCGCCGCCGCGCGCGCCACCGGCGCGCAGGCGATCCACCCCGGCTATGGCTTCCTCTCGGAGAATGCTGCGTTTGCGCAGGCGGTGATCGACGCGGGGCTGATTTGGGTGGGGCCAAACCCCGCCAGCATCACCGCGATGGGCCTGAAGGATGCCGCCAAAAAGCTGATGGCAGATGCGGGCGTGCCGGTCACGCCGGGCTATATGGGGGAGAACCAAGACCCCGCTTTCCTCGCCGAACAGGCCGCGCAGATCGGCTATCCGGTGCTCATCAAGGCGGTCGCGGGCGGCGGCGGCAAGGGGATGCGCAAGGTGGAAGCGGCGGGCGATTTCGCCGATGCGCTCGCCAGTTGCCAGCGCGAGGCGACGGCGAGCTTCGGCAACGCGCATGTGCTGATTGAGAAATATATCCTCACGCCCCGCCATATTGAGGTGCAGGTGTTCGGCGACACGCACAGCAACATCGTTCATCTTTTTGAGCGCGATTGCAGCCTCCAGCGGCGGCACCAGAAGGTGATCGAGGAAGCCCCCGCACCCGGCATGGATGAGGCCACGCGCGCCGCGCTGTGTGCTGTCGCGGTGAAGGCGGCGGCGGCGGTGAATTATGTCGGTGCGGGGACGATCGAGTTCATCGCCGATGCGAGCGAAGGCCTGCGCGCAGACCGCATCTGGTTCATGGAAATGAACACGCGCTTGCAGGTCGAGCATCCGGTGACCGAGGAGATCACCGGCGTTGATCTCGTTGAATGGCAGTTGCGCGTGGCTTCGGGCGAGGCTTTGCCGCTGCGTCAGGAGGAGCTGAGCATCAACGGCTGGGCGATGGAAGCGCGGCTCTATGCGGAGGATCCGGCGAAGGGGTTTTTGCCATCAATTGGGAAGCTCGAACTCTTTAGCAGCGGCGGGTACAACTGTCGGCTGGAAACGGGGTATGAGCAGGGTGACGTTGTGTCTCCATACTATGACCCCATGATCGCAAAGCTAATTATTCACAGCCACTCCCGAGTGGCGACAGCGGAATCTCTTGCAAGCGCTTGCGCTTGCGCCTTGGTCTGGCCAGTCAAAACCAACAATTATATGCTGGCACGCGCGCTTGATGATGAGACTTTCTTAAATGGAGACGTTGACACCTCCTTTATCGGGAATCATCTGGAAGTGCTTACCGCCCGGACAGAGCCTGAGGAAAAAATTCTACATATAGGTGCGCGCGAGGTCATTCGCCGCCACGCCAATCCGGGCGACTCAATTCGCCATCGACGCTTTGAGAAGTTGGACCACCGCGAGCCGTTCGGGTATCGCCTCAACGCCGACGCACGGACAAAAATCCGACTACTCGTTAACGGCGAGCCTCGCGAGATTGCCGTAGATCGCACGCGAGGTGATACAGCTTGGCTCATCGAATACGCAGACGACCTTGTCTTGGTTTCTGATGACGACGGCCAATTAAATTCATTTGGCTTTGTATCTCGTAGTCAAACCGGAGTCGGCCCCGCCTCCTCTGGCACCCTCCTCTCCCCCATGCCGGGGAAGATCATCGCCGTCGAAGTCACCCAAGGGCAAACCGTCATCAAGGGGCAAAAGCTGCTGACACTGGAGGCGATGAAGATGGAGCATAGCCTCACCGCGCCGTTCGATGGCGTAGTCGCGGAACTCAACGCCACCCCGGGCGCGCAGGTGCAGGTCGAGGCGCTTCTGGTGCGGATTACGCCCAACGAGAGTTGAGCCGCCGCTCGTCCTCGCTTGAATGAGCCCCTCGACATTGCTTGGTCAAATGTCATTCAGTGCCCGCTCGGTTCAGCTACTCTGCGGGAACCGCTTGCGGCAGCGTTCGTTTCGGTGGCTTGCGGAGCAACCACGCGAGCGGCGCAAAGATCAAGAGCATCCAGAACATCAGATAAAAATTGTCGAGATAGGCAATCATGAGCGCTTGCCGGTTGACTTCCATATCCATGATGGAGAGCAGCGCCGTGCCCGCGCTCCCCAACCGTCCTGCGGTAAAGGCGGGGTCGAGCACGGGGATATTGACGGACGTCACGTGCCCGGCGATGTCCGCATGGCTGGTTTGCAGGTTTCGGGCGATGACGGTTGTGATCACCGAGATGCCAAAGCTGCTGCCCAAATTGCGAAACAGTGCCATGAGCGTTGCGCCATCGGTTCGATATTCAGGGGCAAGCGAGCCGAAGGCGATCAGGTTCATCGGGACGAAAATAAGGCCTAAGCCCAGCCCCTGCACATAACCGGAGAGGATGATCGGCGTGGCGCTCATCACCAGCGACCACCGCGTCATCATCAACATTGAAATGGCCGCCAAGAAATAGCCAATCGAGATGAAAAAGCGAGCATCAACGCGACCGAGCAACCGATTGACCACCAGCATCATTGTGATGACGCCCAGGCCCCGAGGCGCCATCAGCAAGCCCGTGTCCATCACGCTATAGCCATATATGCCCTGATACATTGTCGGCAGCACCGACGCGAGCCCGACATTGGCGACCCCGAGCACAGCCATAAAGAGCAGCGCGACCATAAAATTACCATCGGCCACTAATGTGCGGTTGAAAATCGGATGCGCGATTGACCTAAAATGGACAACGAACACCCATAAAGCGCAGAGCGCGATCAGCAGCTCGATCACAACCTCTGGAGATTGCAGCCAATCATTGCTTTGCCCGCGATCCATCACCAATTGCAGCGCGCCGAGTCCAAGCCCGAGGGTGCAGGCACCAAAAATATCGAGCTTTCGCTTGAAAACAGGTCGCGAGGGCAAAAGCCACCACAGCAAAACCAGCGAAGGGATGCCAACCGGCAGATTGACATAAAACACCCAACGCCAATTGAGCGTATCGGTCAGAAAGCCCCCAATAAAGGGCCCGCTGATCGGCGCGACCATAACAACGGTGCCCCAAAGCGCCATCGCCTTGGGCTGCCGACTCGGCGGATTGATGTCATAGATGATTGTTTGTGACAGCGGCCCGATAAAGGCGGAGCAAACACCCTGAAGCGCCCGAAAAATGACCATTTGCGTCAATGAATTGGCCGCACCGCAGAGCATCGACGTGACGACAAAACCCGCTGTCGATGCCAAAAACAAATTCCGCGACCCGACCCGATCGGCGATCCAGCCGGTCAGCGGCATCAGTATGGCCCCGGCGATGATGTAGCTCGTCAGCACCCAGCTGATCGTATCCATGCCCGCCCCGAGGCTGGTGCGCATATGCGGCAGTGCTACATTCGCCACCGTCATATCCAGGAATTGACAGATCGATACGCCCATAACGGCAAGCATGAGCAGCCCAAGATGTTTCGTTTCCAATATGGCCTTATCGGGATGGCCTTGCGGAGCTGAGGGTGATGTGGACACAGTGGCGCTTTCGGCTATCGATTTACATCGACAATGATGCGTCCGCGCACTTTGCCCGCAATAAGATCGGCGGCTGCATTGATGGCCTCACCCAAGCCGATCTCAGCTCCGATCATATCCAGCACCGCCGGATTGAGATTGCGCGCGAGTCGCGCCCAAGCCGCCATCCGCAGATGTTTGGGGGCCATGACGCTGTCGATGCCAAGCAGGCTGACGCCGCGCAAGATGAACGGCAGCACGGTTGCGGGAAAATCGACGCCCTGCGCAAGACCGCAGGCCGCGACGACTCCACCATAGCGGGTTGCGGCGCAGGCGTTGGCGAGCGTGTGGCTCCCGACCGAATCGATCACCCCCGCCCAGCGCTCCTTCTGGAGCGGACGACCCGCGACGGAGAGCTCTGCTCGGTCGATGATCGTCTCCGCGCCAAGCTGTTTGAGATACTCAGCCTCAGACGCCTTTCCCGTGGAGCCCGCTACCGAATAACCAGCCGTTTTGAGCAGCGCGATGGCGACGCTACCGACGCCGCCCGTTGCGCCGGTGACCAGGATCTCGCCCTTGTCCGGAGTTACGCCGGCCTTCACCAGCGCCTCCACACAAAGCGCTGCGGTGTAGCCCGCAGTCCCAATCGCCATTGCTTGGCGCGGCGTGAAGGCTGGGGACAGTGGCACCAACCAGTCGCCATTCAAGCGCGCGACTTGTGCCAGTCCGCCCCAATGACCTTCCCCCACGCCCCACCCGTTCAGCACCACCTGATCGCCGGCCTTCCAATCGGCATGTGTGCTCGTGCGCACCGTGCCGACGAGATCGATGCCCGGCACCATCGGAAATTTGCGCGCAATCGGAGACGTCCCGGTGATGGCTAGCCCATCCTTATAATTGAGCGTTGAGTAACAAACGTCGATTGTGACATCGCCCTCAGGCAATTGGGCTTCATCACACTGGGTGAGGCGCACCGTCTGTCCGGCGTCCGTCTTATCAATCACGATGGCTGAAAACATAAAATTCTCCTTCGCTGAAAAGAGCGAGACCACACGCGCCGCTCGTCTTCAAGTTCAACATCCTTGTTGCCGATTCAGCTGGCAAGGGGAAGCCAATAATCTTGTTGATCGCGATGACAATGAGAAAGCTATCGACGAAAAGTGATGCGTCAACTATGCGGCAGCGGATGGTTCGGCGGGCGTGGCGAAATCGGTAGACGCAACGGACTTAAAATCCGTCGGGCATATGCCCTTGCCGGTTCAAGTCCGGCCGCCCGCACCATTCATTTCCGCTCTTGCTAAGGGCGGCTCCTTAGAGGGCTTGGGCATCTGGTTGCTGGGTCGGATGCGCCGATTGAACGGGCGCGAGCCTGTTTGCCTCTAGCCCCACTGCAACAAGGCGCGGGAATGGCGCGAGATCAACGCCGAACCGCGCTGCGGAAAAGAGTTGTGGCACAAGGGTGCAGTCAGCGAGTGTGACGGTGTCTCCATAAGCGAAGCGCCGCCCGTATTGGCTCACCAATGTCTCTAATGCTTCAAAGCCCTCAGAAATCCAGCGCGTGATCCAGGCCTTTTCCGCGCCCTCGTCACTGCCCGTGAGCTGACGCACCGCTTTGAGCACGCGCAGATTGTTCAAGGGGTGGATGTCGCACGCAATGAGCGCGCACATCGCCCGAACGATTGCCCGAGCGTCGCGATCTACGGGCAACAGAGCTGGTTGCGGCCAGCGTTCATCAATCCATTCGAGAATGGCGGGGCTCTGGGTCAGCACCAAACCGTCAGCCTCCAGCGCTGGCACAAGTCCCTGCGGCGCAATCGCTTTATACGTGGGCGCGTGTTGTGCGCCGATGCGCAAATCATGGGGAGCGAGTTCATACGGCACGCCTTTCAGGTTGAGCGCGATCCTGACACGATAAGACGCACCCGAGCGCCAATAGTCGTGGAGAATGAGTGCGTTGCCGCTCATCGTGCGGGACTCACAATGCCCGTGCACGCGCCAAAGCCGATGGTGCGGAAGCCGGAAGCCTCTGCCCGCGCCATCATGATGACCTCGTCACCATCCTCAAGAAACGCGCGCTGTTCGCCCGTGGGGAGTTTAAGCGGAGCAGTGCCCCCCGCGCTGATTTCCATAAGGCTGCCGTAGCCGCCGGGCTCTGGTGTGGAAATCGTTCCGGTGCCCAGCAGGTCGCCGGGGTTGAGATCGCACCCGTTTGACGCATGGTGGGCGACCATTTGGGCCGGCGTCCAATACATGTTGGTCGCCGAACCCACACTCAAACGCAACGGGGCGATGGCCTCGTCACGCATGCGCGCGGATTGGAGATACGTCTCAATCCTGACCGAAAGCGCGCCGTGGCGCTGATCATCGGCATCAAAAAGATAGGGCAGGGGAGCTGGATCGGTGGCAGGTCGCTGTTGCTGGGCCAACCGGAAAGGCGCCAACGCTTCGGACGTGACAATCCACGGTGAAATGGTGGTGAGGAAGTTCTTCGCCAGAAACGGCCCCAGCGGCTGATATTCCCAAGCCTGAATATCGCGGGCCGACCAATCATTGAGCAAGCAATAGCCTGCGATGTGCTGGCCTGCCGTGCTGATGGGAATCGCCTCGCCGAAGCGGTTGCCCTGCCCGACCCAAACGCCAAGCTCCAGCTCGTAATCAAGGCGGCGGCACGGGCCAAACTGCGGCGCGTCATCGGTTGGCGCCTTTGTCTGGCCGCTCGGCCGCCGCACCGGCGCTCCGCTCACTCGGATCGATGACGACCGGCCATGATAACCAATCGGCACATATTTATAGTTGAGCAGCAGCGGATTGTCGGGCCGGAACTGCCTGCCAATATTGTTGGCGTGATGAATGCCAGTGTAGAAATCGGTATAGTCACCGATCCGGGCGGGAAGCTGCATCGTGCATTCTTCCGCCGGATGAACCAGCCGCATGAGCATCGTTTGGTGGGCGGCATCGGAGAGCAAGGACGACACTCTGCGCCTGATCGCCAAACGCAGCTCGGGTGTGGCACCGAGAAAGTCATTGAGGAGCGGCTTTGTCAGCAGGTTTGCCGCAGCGGCATCGAAAAGCCCCGCGTGCGCCACCGCGCACAAATCCAGAATCTGGTCACCGATGGCCACGCCTATCCGGGCTTCCCCGCCGGAGACCGAAAAAATGCCAAGCGGAAGATTCTGGATCGGAAAATCAGGGTGCGCGTCGGCACCATCCACCCAACTCGTCAGTGACGGATCATGCGTCGCGTCGATGATCGTCATGCGTCCGGATCCTTGTGCAGCCAATCGGCGTGGCGGGGTGCCTTTTTGGTTTCGCTCCATTCCGCGAGCATCAACGGGGCCACACGCCTGAGCTCCGCAAGCTGTTCCGGCGTTCCGATGTTGCAGGCAAGTTCCATACGATGGCCATTTGGATCGAAGAAATAGATCGATCGGAATATCCCGTGGAAGGTCGGCCCAAGCACGTCAATCCTTTGCGCTTCGATGTGCGCCTTGGCAGCTCTCAGCGCGGCCATATCCGGCACCTCAAACGCGATGTGCTGCACCCATTCCGGCGTGTTCGGATCACGGCTCATGTCCGGCTGCTCCGGAAGCTCAAAAAAGGCCAGCACGTTGCCGCCGCCGCAATCAAGAAAAACGTGCATATACGGATCGTATGCTCCGGTTGACGGCACATGGTCTTCCGAGAATGCGCTGACATAGCTCATGCCCATCACCCGCTCATACCATTCGACAGTCTCCTTGGCGTCTTTGCAGCGATAGGCGACGTGGTGGATGCGCGAGAGTGCGAATGGCGCCGTCATTGTGCGGCGTCCTCAACCCTCAGCGTGCCGCGTCGCAGCTGATCGGCCTCCATCGCTTTGAAAAGTGCTGTGAAATTGCCATTGCCAAAGCCCTCATCCTTCTTCCGCTGGATGAATTCAAAGAACACTGGGCCGATTTGGGGCTGCCCAAAAATCTGGAGCAACAAGCGCGGATCATTGTTCTCGGTGGAGCCATCCAGCAATATACCGCGCTGTTGCAGTTCGGCGACCGGCTCCCCGTGCCCCGGTAATCGCTCTTCGAGCGCCTCATAATAGGCGGCGGGTGGTGGCGCCATCAATTGGCCCCCCAATGCCCTGATTCGATCAAGGCAGACCATCAAATCATCACAGATAAACGCGATGTGCTGAATGCCTTCGCCGTTATAGGCGCGCAAAAATTCATCGATCTGCCCGCCACCCTTCGCACCTTCCTCGTTCAACGGAATGCGGATGCGTCCGTCGGGTGCCGTCATCGCGCGGCTGGTGAGTCCGGTATATTCGCCCTTGATGTCGAAAAAGCGGATCTCGCGAAAATTGAAGATACGTTCGTAGAAACGTGCCCAATGATCCATCCGGCCGCCATAAACGTTGTGGGTGAGGTGATCGATCATTTTGAAGCCTGCACCGACAGGATGACGATCGACGTCGGGCAAATACTCGAAATCGATGTCATAGATCGACAGTGCATCACCATAGCGATCAATAAGATAGATAATCGCGCCGCCAATGCCACGGATGGCGGGGAGGCAAAGCTCCATTGGGCCGGTTCTGGTCTCGACCGGTTCAGCGCCACGCGCCAACGCTTCTTCATAGGCTGATTTGGCGTTGCGCACCCGGAATGCCATGCCGCATGCTGACGGGCCATGTTCCGCTGCGAAATAGGCGGCCGGGCTTTTCGGCTCATAGTTGGCAATGAGATTGATGTCGCCCTGCCGCCACAAATCAACATCTTTTGAGCGATGATGGGCAACGCGCGCGAAGCCCATCCGCTCGAACACGGTCTCCAGCAACCCCTTTTCGGGCGCACAGAACTCAATGAACTCGAAACCGTCCAAACCCAGAGGATTCTCAAAAAGGTCATTCATGCGCGCCGCCCCAAACTCAGAATAGTATCATGTGAAACGAGTTTAGTGATTTGACAAACAAGTGTCAAATGTTACTATTCTTCAATGAACCACGCAAAATTGCGACTTGATACGTTTCTACCGTTCAATCTCTCCGTCGCCTCATATCTTGTGAGCGATGTGATTGCCGATAGTTATAAAATCTTGTTCGGCTTGAAAGTGCCCGAATGGCGGCTGCTGGCGGTTATTGCGGAGGCGGACGGCCTAAATCAGCAAGAGCTCGGTTTGCGCACACGAATGGATAAGGTGACGGTCAGCCGCGCGGCGATAGCGCTTTTTGAGCGCAATTTGGTTACGCGCATGCCAAACCCGCTCGACGGACGATCGCACCTCTTGACGTTGAGCACGGCGGGCCGAACGCTTTATGATAACGTTGTGCCGCAAGCGCTTGCGCTCGAAGCGCAGGTGTTTTCCGGTCTGACAAAGAATGAAATCGACGCGCTTTTCAACGCCTTGCGCAAGGTGCAAGCAACATCAATGCGGATATTGGAGGCACGGAACGCGGGCGGGC
>JAYVZY010000411.1:0-1505 GCA_043782885.1 Sphingomonadales bacterium
ATCACCGCTTCGCGCTGCGCAAGCCGTGCGGCGAACCACTGTCGTCGATCATCGCCAACACACCCAGCAGCAACACCCAGCGTCGTCAGGCGCGTGTCGGGATTGTCTGCCCGCAATCGCAACCGGTACTCAGCACGTGCGGTAAGCATTCGATACGGCTCGGTGACGCCCTGCAGAACCAAATCGTCGATCATCACACCAATGTAGCTCGTTGCGCGATCGAGAATAAAATCTGGCGCTCCCTTGGCGCGCGCCGCCGCGTTAACACCAGCGACAAGTCCTTGCGCGGCTGCCTCCTCATAGCCGGTGGTGCCATTTATCTGCCCCGCGCAAAACAGCCCCGGAAGCGCACGCACCGCTAAGGTCGCCGCCAAGGCACGCGGATCGATATGGTCATACTCAACCGCATACCCAGGTTGGGCTATTCGCACCTGCTCCAGACCTCTGATCGTATGGAGCATAGCAAGCTGGATGTCGGCGGGGAGCGACGTCGAAATGCCATTGGGATACACCCAGTTGTCCTCAAGTCCTTCCGGCTCAAGGAAGATTTGGTGGCCGTCGCGATCACCAAAGCGGAACACTTTGTCCTCAATTGAGGGGCAATAGCGCGGCCCACGCCCTTCGATGTCGCCGCCAAAGAGCGGCGAGCGGTCTAATCCCGCACGAATGACGTCGTGCGTGGCCTGATTTGTCCGGGTGATCGCGCAAAAAAGCTGCGGGAGGATGCGCTGCGGTGTTCGTGATGAAAATGTCCAGTCCTCATCGTCAGACTCCTGGCGCTCAAGCAATCCCCAATCGATTGTGCGACCGTCCAGCCGAGGGGGGGTTCCCGTCTTCATCCGCCCGAGTGGCAATTTCAAGTTGCGAAGCTGGTCACCAAGCGTCGTCGCAGCGGGCTCACCGACCCGCCCGCCCAACGTCCGTGACTCGCCGCAGAACATTTTACCATTCAAGAACGTACCTGTCGCGAGCACGACCGCTGGCGCACGCAAAACCAATCCGCCGGACAAAACGAGCCCCGCCACAGCTACGCCCTCGATCAACAGCGACTCTGCGCCGGCTTCAACAATCTCCAAATTATCCTGTGCCGCCAACTGCGCGTGGATGCTCGCCTTGAACCGTGTGCGATCCGCTTGGATGCGCGGCCCGCGCACTGCGGCCCCCTTTGATGCGTTCAGCATCCGATAATGGATTGCGGCCGCATCCGCCGCGCGCGCGATCAGGCCATCGAGCGCATCAACCTCGCGCACCAAATGCCCTTTACCAAGCCCACCGATTGCTGGATTGCATGACATGGCGCCAATCGCATCGCCCGAGAAGCTGATGAGCGCGGTGCGTGCACCCATCCGCGCCGCTGCGGCTGCGGCTTCGCATCCCGCGTGGCCTCCGCCCACCACAATCACATCAAAGTCACGCATGCGGCGCTGCTAGTCCTAGTCCCTCACCGAGTCAAAGTGTTCCACGTGGAACGGCATCACTTGCCGATACAAAACCCGCTGAAGAGC
>JAYVZY010000412.1:0-1886 GCA_043782885.1 Sphingomonadales bacterium
AAATTAGCAAGCGATGTCCGCGCGCCGCTGAGTGCTGTGGAGTTCAAGCAGCTTGCGCTCGCGGGCCAAGCACGGGTGATGCTGGACGCGAAGGCTCAGAGCGCCGCCAAAGCGATTGGTCATCTGGGCTTGGTGTCCGCACGGTTTAACACCATCAAGGGCGGAATGGGCGGCCCGTATGAGCCAGTGGACGATAAAGCGGTCACGCCAGGCAATAATTTCCGCTCATTGTTCCAATCATGGAAGAAGCTCGATCAAATCCAACAAGGTGTTGCCGCTATTCCGGCCATTCACCCCGTGGACAGCATGAACTTTACGAGCAATTTCGGCATTCGCTCCGATCCATTCAATGGCCACCGCGCGATGCATGCTGGCGTTGATATTCCCGGTGCACATGGTGCCAACATCTATGCCACCGCTGACGGCGTTGTGAATCGCGCTGAGTGGGTTAACGGCTATGGCAATCTTGTCGAGCTGGATCACGGTCGCGGCATCATGACCCGCTACGGCCATTTGTCGGCGTTCGTCGTCGCCCCCGGCGCGCACGTAACGCGCGGTCAGTTGATCGCCCGGATGGGGTCCACGGGCCGCTCAACCGGCACGCACCTTCATTATGAAGTCCGCATCGATGGCAGCGCGGTGAACCCCGTGCCCTTCTTGCAATCAAGCGATTATCTGGTCGCACTGCAAAAGACGCCCGCACCTGCGAAGGTTGCGGTGGGTGGGCCAGAAACCGCAGATTGATTTTTCCGAGATAAACCCATTGCATAGATAATGGGAGAGGGCGGGAGCCGGTGCGGAAACGCACCGGCTCTTGTCGTTTTGGGTTAGGCGGACGCGAGAAGCCCCTCATCCTTAATCTTCTTCGCCCACACCAAGGGTGCGCTTTTGTGGACATTATTGCCGCTACTATCCACCGCCACCGTCACAGGCATGTCCTGCACCTCAAACTCGTAAATCGCCTCCATGCCGAGATCGGCGAAGGCGAGCACCTTGCTCTGCTTGATCGCGCGCGCGACAAGATACGCCGCGCCACCAACAGCCATCAGATACGCCACTTTGTGCTTGGCGATGCAATCGACCGCGCCCTGCCCGCGCTCGGCCTTGCCGATCATCGTGAGCAGACCGAGGTCGAGCATCATGTCGGTGAATTTGTCCATCCGCGTGGCTGTCGTCGGGCCAGCGGGGCCAACCACCTCTCCCATGATCGGATCAACCGGGCCGACATAATAGATCGCGCGGCCACGGAAGTCGACGGGCAGTGCTTCGCCTTTCGCCAGCATATCCTGAATGCGCTTGTGCGCGGCATCGCGCCCGGTGAGCATCTTGCCATTGAGCAGCAGCCGATCGCCCGCCTTCCAGCTTTGCACGATTTCCGGCGTGAGCGCATCGAGATCAACGCGGATCGCGGCTTTGTCGGGCGTCCATTGCACATCGGGCCATTCGCTCAGCTTGGGCGCTTCGAGATACTTCGGCCCCGATCCGTCAAGCACGAAATGCGCGTGGCGGGTGGCGGCGCAATTGGGGATCATCGCGACAGGCTTGCTTGCCGCGTGCGTCGGGAAGTCCATGATCTTGACGTCAAGAATGGTCGACAACCCGCCCAGTCCCTGCGCGCCAATGCCGAGCGCATTGACCTTATCGAATATCTCCACGCGGAGCTTCTCAATGTCGGTAACGGCCCCGCGCTGCTTGAGTTGCGCCATGTCAATATCGCCCATCAGCGATTCCTTAGCCAGCGTCATCGCCTTCTCCGCCGTACCACCAATGCCGATGCCGAGCATCCCCGGCGGACACCAGCCTGCGCCCATTTGTGGCAGCATTTCCAGCACCCAATCAACGATGGAGTCCGACGGATTGAGCATCTTGAACTTGGATTTATTCTC
>JAYVZY010000413.1:0-9843 GCA_043782885.1 Sphingomonadales bacterium
AGGTATCCACCGCCAATAAGCACACCATAAGCAAGAACAATAGTCATCGATACAGCAAGCATCCCCATGAGCTTGCCAAGAAATACCGCATCCACCGGCACCGCAGCAATCAGGATCTCGATGATCTTGTTCGATTTCTCCTCCACCAGATTGGAGAGCATCATGCCCGCAAGTAACATATTGAGCCAGAAGAGCAGCGTCTTGGCATGGCCGCCGAGTTGTTCCCGTCGTGCAGTGAGGTCGCTATTGGCGGGATCGATATTTTGCTCCGCGAGCTTGGGCGCGGGTTGCGCGGCAGCCGGTTGTGGCGCGCGGGCTAGGTCTGCGGCCAAATTGACGCCACCGCGCAAGCTTTCAAGGCTCGCCTTCGGGCCGATCAGCTCGGGCGCATCGGGCAGGCCGATGAGCACGGCATTTGTCTTCTTGCGGGTGTCCGCCAGCAGCGCGCGCGCCTGAGCCCGTGCATCGCCGAACGGCACGACGGTGACGACATCTTCAAAGCTCTGATGATCAAGCTTGTGGCTGAGCGCGGCATAACGATCTGCAAAGGCTTCACCAATATTGGGCGGCGCGATGACGCTGAGCTTTGGGGGCATTTGCGGCGTATCGTTGTTCAGCGTGAAGAGGAACACGCCGCCCACAATCAACACGATCATCAGCGGCGACAAAATAAACATGATGAAGGTGCGCGACATCACCGTGGCACGGTAATCTCGCCGCGCGATAACGTAGGCTGAGGCCATCAGGCGGTTCATGCGGCTTCTCCCTCGCGCGTTTCGGTCATGGCCTCGGCCGCCGCCGCGCCAGCGATGTCGATAAAGGCATCATGCAGGCCGGGGCGCTCCACGGTGAGCGTCTCAATCCCGGCGCCATGCGTGATGAGCGATTGCAGCACTGGTTCGATCCCCGATTTTGGAAGCGCGAATTGCCACATGCCGTCAGTGCACACCGCATCTGCTGGCAGATCAGACTGCCATGCGCCGCCCGCCGCCCGCGTGCGGACGTGCACACGCGAGGGAAGCCGGTCGCGCGCTGCACTCACGCTCCCCTCATACCGCACCTGCCCGTTGGCGATAATCGAGATGCCCTCGCAAAGCCGCTCGGCATGGGCGATGACGTGGGTCGAGAACAGTATCGTAGCGCCAGCAGCTGCGCGCGCGCGGATGAGCTGTTCCAGCCGCCCCTGGTTGAGCGCATCAAGGCCGGAAAAGGGCTCGTCAAGTACAATGAGCTTGGGGTTATGCACCAACGTGCCGAGCAATTGCACCGTTTGCGCCATGCCTTTTGAGAGCGTACGCACCTGGCGCCTGGTGGCGGCCCCCAACCCATAATCTTCCATCAGAGCATCGGCGCGCAAACGCCCCTCCGCCAGCGACAACCCCCGCAGCGCACCCATAAAGGCAATCGCCTCACGGGCGGTCATCGATTGATAGAGCCCGCGTTCCTCTGGCAGATAGCCAATCATATGCGCAATATCGAGTGGGCGGCTATGGCCCAGCACGGTGCGCGTGCCTTCGTCAGGCTCGATGATGCCCAGCGTCATGCGCAATGTCGTTGTCTTGCCCGCACCATTGGGGCCAAGAACGCCATAAATAGCGCCTTCCGGCACTGCTAGATCAACGCCGTTTACCGCTCGCGTGTCGCCAAAATCTTTGACGAGCCCGCGCGCATCGATAGCCAATGTCATTTCAAGATAGTTCCCATGTTCCGGTTCATGCTAAGCGCGTGACATGGCCATTACCAGCACAGACCTTGCCAAATCATTGAAGGCGGAAGCTGACCGGCTCGGATTTGTGTCCTGTGGCATTGCGCGCGCCGACGTCGGGGCGGAACAAGGCCAGCGGCTGCGCGAGTGGCTGACGCTAGGATCGCATGGCGATATGGGCTGGATGGAGGGGCGTGCCGAGCAGCGAGCGCATCCGACCGCGCTTTGGTCAGAGGCGGCAACCGTCATCATGCTCGGTATGAGCTACGCACCAGCGGGTGATCCGTTGGCGCTGGCAACGGAACCGGAGCGCGGGCGAATTTCGGTTTATGCCCAAGGCAAGGATTATCACGATGTCATTAAAAAGGCTTTGAAGGCGCTCGCCCGCTGGTTGGTAGATGCTGGCGGCGGCGCCCTGAAAGTGTTTGTCGATACCGCGCCCGTGATGGAAAAACCACTCGGCGCGCGCGCAGGACTCGGCTGGCAGGGGAAGCACACCAATCTGGTCAGCCGGGCGCACGGCTCCTGGCTCTTCCTCGGCGCGATCATGACGACACTGGATTTGCCGCCAGACGCCCCGCATGTTGATCGGTGCGGCAGTTGCACCGCGTGCCAGACCGCTTGCCCGACCAACGCCTTCCCCGCGCCCTACCAACTCGATGCGCGCCGGTGCATCTCCTACCTCACGATCGAGCACAAAGGTGCCATCCCTCATGAATTCCGCAAGGCAATCGGCAATCGCATCTATGGGTGCGATGATTGTCTCGCAGCCTGCCCATGGAACCGTTTTGCGTCGGCGGCGCAGGCCAACAAGGCTTTCGCGTCCCGCCCAGGCATGGATGGCCCCGCGCTCACATCGCTTCTTGCGCTTGATGATGCTGCCTTCCGCGCATACTTCCAAGGGTCGCCGATTAAGCGTATCGGGCGAGATCGGATGGTGCGGAATGCCTGCATCGCGGCAGGGAATAGCGGAACAGCGGCGCTGATGGCGGCGTTGCAGGCGCTGACAGGGGATTCGTCGGATGTGGTTGCAGAGGCGGCAACGTGGGCGTTGGGAGAGCTAGATGCGGCTTAGGCTTCTGATCATCACCGCACTGTGCGTGCTTGTCGGCGGATGCGTTGCTCAACCCGCGCAAGTCAATGTGCGGTTCACCTCGACGGCTCTCAGCCGAACCTCTACCCACGGTGAGGCTGATCGGGCATCGCATCGACATGTGAAGGCCACTGACCCCGTGCGGATTGCCTCAGTTTCAAAGCTCGTTACCGCACTCGGCGTTATGCGCATGGTGGAGACGGGACACTTACGACTGGATGATGATGTCCAGCGACGCCTCGGTTGGCCGCTGCGCAATCCGGCTTACCCCAACACCGCAATCACTTTGCGGATGCTGCTCTCTCATACATCGTCCCTGAATGATGGCGTTGATTATGTCGTGCCACTCGGTCGGCGGTTGCAGGATGTTCTGGCCGACCCAAGAGCGTGGGATGCAACGCATGTACCTGGGCACTATTTCAAATACGCTAACATTAACTTCCCCGTTATCGCGAGTGTGATGGAAGCCACGTCGGGTGAGCGATTTGATAGCTTGATGGAGCGGCTAGTTTTCAAGCCACTTGCGCTCGATGCGTGCTTCAACTGGACGACCTGCTCGGATCAGACGGTTGCAAAAGCCGTTGTCCTCTATGATCAGAATGGCACAGTGCGAAAAGATGACCTTCATGGTCGCCGCCCCGGTTGTCCGGTTGCCACACTTGATAATTGCGACCTCAGTCGTTGGCACGCTGGTGAGAATGGAGCGCTCTTTTCGCCGCAAGGTGGATTGCGCATTTCTATGCTGGGACTCGCCCAGATTGGCCAGTTGCTGCTGGGTGAAGATGGTAGTTTTCTGACCCGCGAATCATATCAACTCCTTAAACAGCCAGTGTGGACGTTCGATGGCAAAAATGGCGACAGTGAGGACGGTTTCTATTGCGCGTATGGGTTAGCAGTTCAGCAACTCTCCAGCCCGTTCGTGATGTGCCATGACAATCCCCTTGGTGACGGCGCTCGCCGATTTGGACACGCGGGTGAGGCGTATGGGCTTCGCTCGGGTTTGTGGCTGGACACCGCGACGCACACCGGCGTCGCCTTTTTTGTATCGGCCGTCCCTGACGAGGCACCAAAAGGACGACACTCTTCATTCACTGCCGCCGAAGAGCGTATGATCGGATACTAGATTTTGACGATACTTTGAGGTTCTTCGCTCCGGGAGAAGGGTTTCCTAATAGTCATTCTCTCATTGCACTGGCCCGACGCCAGTTTCCAATTCACCGGTGATGAGCTGCACGCTGAGGCGAAAGCTGAGATAACACCAAACCCAATTGAGGATGACGGCCAGTCTGTTACGAACACCGACCAGAAATGCAACATGGATTGCGCCCCACAACCACCAGGCCAGCGCGCCACTCAATCGGACAAAGCCAAAATCGGCGACCGCGCTTTTTCGGCCAATGGTGGCGAGGCTGCCCATATGCTTATAGCGGAATGGCGGGGGCGGCGGTGCGCCTTGCAGTTGGGCGCGGATGACGCCAGCGACATATTGCCCCCCCTGTTTGGCGGCAGGGGCCAAACCGGGCACGGCAGCACCGTTCCAGCCGATGCTCAGAGCTGTATCCCCGATCGCATAAACGTCGTCATGCCCCGCCACGCTCAAATCCGCGCCGACGACAATGCGACCAGCACGGTCTTGCGTGGCACCAAGCCAGTCCGCAGCGGGTGATGCGACAACCCCGGCCGCCCAAAGCACGGTCGAGGTGGCGATCCGCTGATCGCCAATTGAGACACCTCCGTCGTCGATTGCAGTAACGCGCGCGTTCAGCCGGACTTCAACACCCAGCGATTCAAGTGAAGTTTTGGCCCGCGCGGAGAGGCTTTCTGGAAATGTCGGGAGCACACGTGCGCCAGCCTGCACCAGAATGATGCGCGCCAGTTTTGGATCAATCGTACGATAATGGTCGCTCAGCCCCGCACGCGCCAGTTCGGCGATGGCACCCGCAAGCTCAACTCCGGTAGGTCCACCTCCGATAATAACAAAGGTCAGCAGGCGCGCGCGCTCCGCCACGTCAGTTGCCGCTTCGGCACGTTCAAACGCCTTGAGCACATCGCAACGCGCGGCGACTCCATCTTCGATGCGTTTGAGTCCTGGCGCAAACGGCGCCCAATCATCACGCCCGAAGTAGCTGTGCGCTGCACCGGTTGCGACCACAAGATAGTCATAGGTCAGTGAGACGTCACCGGCCATCACCGTTTTCCGTTGCGGATCGATATTCGTTACGGTTCCCAGTCGCACCGATACATTGCGATCTTCACGAAAGAGCCCACGAATTGGCGTCGCGACATCTGCTGGTGAGAGGCCGCCTGTCGCAACTTGATAAAGCAGGGGCTGGAATAAGTGATAATTATGTCGGTCAATGAGCGTTATGCGAACGGGGAGCGATTTGAGTTTCGCGGCGCAGGCCAGTCCGCCGAAGCCTGCGCCGATAATGATGACATGCGGCCAATCAACAGGCACGGTGTCGCGCGGCCGATCATAGAGGATATTATTGTGGAGCCATTCGGCAATCCAACCGTCGATCGTAAACGCACCGCCCGCGTAAAAACCCATCAGCGTCAGGAACAGCAGCAAATACAGATTGAGCGGGGCTCCGGAATCCATCGCGTGCATGCTCGCCAGCCCCAGCGTGAGTGCCGAGAAAAGGATTGGTAGCCCAAGCCCCAGTGCCAGTAACAATGCCACAAAAATCGCCAGTGCAAAGGGAAGTGCGGAGAACGAACCCGACGGCACCCACAGCGAGTCTTGCACCGCTCCCGATATTGCCAACGCCAACCAAAGCCGCGTAACGAAGAGGTAGATCGGTGCGACGCGATGACGAAGCCAATCTAGGCTAAGCATAACTGGGCGCGACAGCGGCAGTGCGCTGGCGCGAATGCCGAGCGCTAACGCTCGATCCACCGACAGCCCGCCGGGGCCACGAATAATATACCAACCGAGCAGCGCAATGATGAAAAGATTGGGTTCGCTTGCCTCTAAGCCACCCTGTTGCGCGACTGCCAGACCCAGAAGTGCCGCAGCAGACAGGCGCGTGAAGAGACCGAGGCTCAAGAGCAACCCAGCAAGGCTGTTGCTCGCGACCATGGCTCCCGAGCTCATCATGCCATGTGTGGAGTCATGGCTGGATGCCATCGAGACCATACTCGTCATGACAAAGGCTTGCGCAAGGTACACCCTGATCCCCAGGTCAACAGCTGGACGCACAACCGCAAAAAGCGAGCGGTACAACATGAGCCATATGCGTAAACTGATCCGCAATGCGCTCAATCCTCGGTCGTTCCTGTGTAAAAAGGTCATACCACCTCCCGGCGAGTTGCGCTCATGAATTTATGGGGCCAATTGCCGCGCGCTCAGAACCCCGCATATCATTCGTAATCGATATTAGCTTCCCAAAAACCGCCTTTGCCTTTGCTGAGCTAGGCGAGGTTATCAACCAATCGGGTTGAACATCGGCTTCGTGCAATGCTTGGTAACCGCCAGCCTGATACGCGCCAAGCGCGCCTGCGCCTTGATAGACGAGCACCGTCTGGCCCAGCGCTTTGATCTGATCGTGGATTGATAGTGTCATAGGCCTTCATACTCGGTCAGGAAGGGTTTGGTTACACGTCAACTATTGCACGCGCGAGCTTATTGTTCCGCCCAACAGACAACGCGACCACTGCTCGGCGACGTCTTGCGTTCGCGCCACGATAGCTCTCTAGGGCGCGACCTTTCTTGGCGTTGGCATGGCATAAATCGCCACCCCGAATCCCATATAGGGAACATTTGTCTTTTCCAGTGCGTCGATGCCCATCGTCATCCACTCCCAAAGTGATCGTGTCATCGTGCTGCAACACTGCGGCATTATCAGATCGAACGTTCGGGCTAAATGACAGGAATAAGGGAAACTCACATGCGTAATCAATTTCTTTTCGGTGCGGCAGTCGCGGCGCTGGTTGCGCCAGCTGCGGGCTATGCGCAGGAAACAACGGCCTCGGTCGCGGGTCAGGTCGTTAGCGAATCAGGCCAACCGGTCGGCAATGCCAAGGTTCTTGTCCTCCACACGCCGTCGGGTACGCGCAGTACTGCGACAACGGACTCGCAAGGTAACTTCAGTTTGCGTGGCTTGCGCGTCGGTGGGCCATACAGCATCACTGCGACGGCTTCGGGATATGCGGCGCAGGCCGTCGATGGCCTCGCGTTGACGATTGGTGAAACATTGAGCGTCCCGATCCAGCTTGGACAAAAGGAAATTGTTGTTACGGGCACGCGCAGCAAGTCGCGCGATTTGGTTACCTCCTCGCAATCGACCTTTAAGTCGGACGATATTTCAGTCATCGTATCCGCTCGCCGCGACGTTCGTGACATCGTCCGCCGCGATCTGCTCGCGAGCTTCGTGCCAACGGGATCGTCCAACGCCGCTGGTGTTAGTATTGCGGGAGGGCAACCCCGCACGCAACGCTTCTCAATCGACGGCGTGCAATTGCAGGATAGTTTCGGCTTGAACTATGGCGGCTTGCCCTCGACGCGTGGTATCGTTTCGATTGAGGCGATCGACCAGTTGACCGTCAAGGCCGCACCGTTTGACGTATCTGAAGGCAATTTCCAGGGCGGTGCGGTGAACGTTGTGCTCAAGTCAGGCACCAATCACCTGCACTTCAGTGCCTTTGGCGATTGGGGCGGGCCAAGCCTGACAGGAAAGCTGACCAGCGCGATTCCCGATCTCGTTGGCAACGCCTACCCAGCTTCGGTGACAAAAATTCAGAATTTCAAGAATTATGGTGGCAGCATCGCCGGTCCGATCATCCCCAACAAACTTTTCTTCGCGCTGAGCTATGAGAAACTCAGCGAAGGAACGCCGCAGCTTTTTGGTGTGATTGGTACGGCGCCGAACAATGTGATCAACTTGAACAATGCCGACACACCGATTGCGGCGGGCACATATTTAGCCGGATCGGGTGCGTACAGCACGTCAAGTGCTGCCGGCAACACTGCGTACACGATTGCTGGGGTCAACACGATCAACTCTATTTATAACACTGTGTATGCGCCAATCGATGGCAACTTCCCGATTGGAACGATCCCCGTATCGATTGTCGAGAAAGATGAAAAATATTCCGGAAAAGTTGACTGGAATATCACAAGTGGTCAGCGACTAACCGCGACATATATCCACCACGTCAACACATTGCCACAATATGTATCAAGCAGCGCGAGTGGCATCGCCTTTCAATCCTACGACTATCAGCTTACCGAGCATACAGATGCGGAATCGGTGCAGTTGAACTCTCGCTGGACAAACCACCTTTCAACAGAACTGCGCGCAAGCTATAAATATTATCGCCGTGGGCAAGACTCTTACAACGGTACAAATTTTGCAGCATTTCAGGTGTGTACGGATCCCACAGATTTTAGCGGATTTACGAGCTGCTCGACCAATTCTCCCAGCCTCTTTTTCGGGCCAGATGCGCCGCGCCAAGCCAATAAATTCAACAGTCACACACTTACGCTTCAAGGGACTGCAAATTATACGGCGGGGGCGCACAACGTTAAGCTCGACGTCGATCATTATAATTCAAAATTATATAACTTGTTTGTTTTTCCCAACGCGGCCGGCCCACAAGGTTTTTACTATTTTGACTCGGTTGCCGATTTTAGCAGTCAGACCGCTTCCGAGTTGAAATATGGAAACTCGACAACCGGCAATAAAAATGATGGCTTTGTTGACTGGGCTTATTCAATTAACACGATTGGATTTCAAGATACTTGGAAAATTAGGCCAACCCTGACGATTAACGCTGGCCTGCGTTACGACCGCTACACGGCAGACAATTCGATCGCAACCAACACTAACTTCGTGGCACGTTATGGCTTCTCCAATAACGCGACGCTCGATGGTCGTGACAAATTGCAGCCGCGCTTTGGTTTCAATTGGGCTCCTGCGCCAACATTTAAGTTGGTTGGTGGCATCGGTCTCTTTTCGGGTGGCCTGTCGGACGTCTTCGTGTCGAACAACTATTCGAACTCTGGCGCAGCGATTAACAGCACCGGTGCTATCTTGAACGGTGCAGATATTCGCAAATCGATACTCAATGCGGACGGCTGTATCGATAATAACGTCAGCAGCACGTATGATCCGGGTGCAGCGGTTTGCGCCGCACTTAAAAATGTAAACGGGCAAACGGTTCCCGCTGCAGTTCAGAACTATATCGCGACCAATCTGTCGTCACTTTCGAGTGCCTTGACGAACTCACTTGATCCTCATTTTAAGCTTCCTGCGCAGTGGAAATATAATCTATCAGCGACGTGGAAACCTGACTTGACGAATGTTGGGGCCGGCGACGGCTGGTCGATCCGTGCAGATATTTTGTTCTCCGATGCGCAACAGGCCATCCGCACCGTTGATCTGCGCGCGAAGCCTTTGCTGGTAGCGGGAGTCACCCAGTTCGCACCAGACGGTCGTGCGCGTTATAACGCGTCGGTAGGCGGGAATTACGACGCACAATTGACCAATACGTCAAAGGGGCAGGCGCGCGTTTTTGCGCTGGGCATTCAAAAATCATTTCAAGATTTCGATCTCAGCGCGAGCTATACACATCAGAACGTTAAAGATATTTCTGGCGTCTTAGCGAGCTCTACCGTCGGTAGCACCTATGGTGGTGTTGCGACTGTCGATCCAAACTCGGGCGGTGCCTATGGTCGTTCGCTCTTTGAAGTGACAGATACGGTGCGACTTGGCTTCAATTATCGTCATAGTTTCATTAAGGGCTTTGAGACGAGATTTGGGCTAAGTCTCGAATCGCGTTCAGGGGCGCCATATTCAATCACCTTTACCGACGGCACGGCGTCTGGCGCAGCGTCTGGTCGTGTCCCGACGTTTGGCAGTGTTCTCAATAACGGCGAATTCTTATTCTACGTGCCAAACTTCAGCCTAACGCCGGTGACGAATGCCTCCACAACCCAGGGTGTAACGGGAAGCCTGACACAATACGGCAATGTAATTTTTGCCGATGCGACGACACTCTCTGCGGTTCAAAATGTGATCAATGCGACCAACCTCACAAAATA
>JAYVZY010000414.1:0-1934 GCA_043782885.1 Sphingomonadales bacterium
GGCAAGATCGAGAACGCACCCTCGGGCAAGTTGGTCTCCGCCAGCACCTCACCCATGATGATCGCGCCGAGCGGCGTGCGGCTCGCGGGCTTCATCACGAACGGGCAACCCACCGCAATCGCGGGCGCGATCTTATGCGCGGCCAAGTTCAGCGGGAAGTTGAACGGTGAAATGAAGCTGCACGGGCCAATCGGCACCCGCTTCCACATCCCCATATAGCCCTTGGCGCGGGGCGCAATATCGAGCGGTTGCACCTCACCCGTCATCCGCGTGCTTTCCTCCGCCGCGATCCGGAACGTATCGATCAAACGACTAACCTCGCCCTCCGAATCTTTAATGGGCTTGCCCGCTTCCACGCACAGCGCATATGCGAGTTCATCGAACCGTTCTTTGAAACGGGCAACGCAATGATCGAGCACGGCTTGGCGCTCGTAAGACGCCATCCGCGCCATCGGCTCGGCAGCCTCAACGGCTGCCGCAATCCCGGCGTCAATCGCCTTCGGATCGGCAAGCGCGACACGAAACGCCACCTCGCCGGTAAATTTATCGGTGACAGCCAAATCTGTATTCGGCTGCATGGCCTCATTAGCGAGGTAAAGGGGATAAACATCTTTAAGCATACTCATAACTTAGCACTCAGCTCCTTGATTTCATGGTTCAGAATCCTGTCGTTATCAGAATAGTCGACCGGGCAATCGATGAGGTGGACACCTGGCGTGTCAAGGCACGTCCGCAGCAACTCCTGAAGATGCGCGGCGCTCTCCACCCGATGCCCCATCGCACCATACGCCTCGGCATATTTTACAAAATCGGGATTGCCATAGGTGAGACCCCAATCTTTGAAACCCATATTCGCCTGTTTCCAGCGGATCATGCCATAGCTTGAATCGTTAAGGATCAGCACCGTGATGTTGAGCTTCAAGCGAACCGCCGTCTCCATCTCCTGCGAGTTCATCATGAACCCGCCATCTCCACAAATCGCCATTACTTTGCGGTCGGGATAGACCATCGCTGAGGCCATAGCGGACGGCAATCCGGCACCCATTGTAGCAAGTGCATTGTCGAGCAAAACTGTGTTGTGCTGGCGCGCATCATAATTGCGCGCGAACCAGATTTTATACACACCATTATCGAGGCAGATAATACCGTCTGCTGGCATGGCGGCGCGCACCTCCCGCACAAGGAACGGCGGATAAATCGGGAACCGAGTATCGCCCGAAAGGCTATTCGTATGCGCAACTTCCGCCTTACGATACTCCAGCATCTTGGTGAAGCTCCACACCGGTTGCGGAACGATGCTCTCCTTGATCTGCCAAATGGCATTGGCAATATCGCCGATCACCTCAATGGCGGGAAAATACACCGGATCAACCTCCGCAGACCGCGCGCTGATATGGATCACTTCGGTGCCGCCGCTGTGCATGAAAAAGGGTGGCTTCTCGATCACGTCATGGCCGATGTTGATAATCAGATCAGCGGCACCAATCGCGCGATGCACGAAATCACCTGCCGAAAGCGCCGCGCAGCCGAGGAACAGCGGATGATGCTCGTCGATCACCCCCTTGCCGAGCTGCGTTGTCAGGAACGGGATGCCGGTCTTCTCAATAAACTGGAGCAGCATCCGGCTTGTCATTGTCCGGTTGGCACCCGCACCAATCACAAGAATAGGCGCTTTGGCGGCCTCCAGTGCTTCGACCGCCGCACGCACGGCCTTCGGATCAGCACTTGGGCGACGCGCCAAACTTGCCTTGATCGGCACTGAGTCGGTATATTCGTCAGCAATATCCTCGGGAAGTTCAAGGTGCACCGCGCCAGGCTTCTCCTCTTCCGCAAGCCGCATCGCCTCACGAATGCGGCTGGGGATATTGTCGGCGGAGGCCAATTGCCGGGTGTATTTGGTAATCGGCGCCATCATCGCGCACACATCAAGAATC
>JAYVZY010000415.1:0-1633 GCA_043782885.1 Sphingomonadales bacterium
GAGCACCCCCATCACGAACAAAATAGCGGATACGACGAGGTAATGGCCCAACGTGATCATAGCTCCACCCCCGCACCCACTTCGGGGTTCATGTTGCGCGTTGCATCTTGCGGGCGGCGCTTGACCTGATCCGAGACTTTTTGTGGCCGCACATGCCCACGCGCCGGACGATGTGTCAGCACAATTGCGCCGATCATCGCGACCAGCAGCACCAGCCCCGCGCCCTCAAAAATATAGAGATACCGCGTGTAGAGCAGCGCGCCGATGGCCTCGATATTCGGCACATTATCAGGCGTCACCGCCGCGCGGCCCCCGAGTTGCAGCGCGCCCGCGTGCCAGCTTTCATCCGCCACACCAACCTCAATCGCCAGCACCGCCGCAATCGCAGCGCCGAAAATGCCATAGCGCGCAAAACCGCTGCGCAGCTCGGCAAAATCGATATTGAGCATCATGACGACAAACAGGAACAGCACCGCCACCGCACCGACATACACAATCACCAGCAGCATCGCGATAAACTCGGCGCCGACCAGCAGCATCAGCCCCGCCGCGTTGAAGAACTCAAGGATCAGCCACAACACCGAATGCACCGGATTGCGCGAGAGGATCACCATCGCGCCCGAGCCGATGACAATGCTCGCGAACAGGTAAAAGGCAAGGAGTTGGATCATCGCGCGCCCTTACCGATACGCTGCATCGGCGGCAAGGTTCGCGGCGATGGCGCGCTCCCAGCGATCACCATTGTCGAGCAGCTTGGCCTTGTCATAGAGCAGTTCCTCGTGCGTTTCGGTCGCATATTCAAAGTTCGGCCCCTCGACGATAGCATCAACCGGGCACGCCTCTTGGCAAAAACCGCAGAAGATGCACTTGGTCATGTCAATGTCATAGCGCGTGGTGCGGCGGCTGCCGTCTTCCCTGGGTTCGGCCTCAATCGTGATCGCCTGCGCGGGGCACACCGCCTCGCATAGCTTGCAGGCAATGCAACGCTCCTCGCCATTCGGATAGCGGCGCAACGCATGCTCGCCCCGGAAGCGCGGCGAAAGCGGGTTCTTCTCATACGGATAGTTGATCGTCGCCTTCGCCTTGAAGAAATACTTCAAGGTGAGCGCATGGGCTTTGACGAACTCCCAAAGGGTGAAGGATTTGATGAGGTGGGCTATCATTGTTTCACGCCTAAAAATGTTTCGTAGCTAAAAATTCTTTTGTTTCATTTTCCGACAAGGGGACTTGTTCACGCGCAGCAACATCGCAAAATCCTGTCAAAATTTCACCCTCTTTAGGTCCAATATCCATGTAGATTTGCATATTAAATTTGCCTTTGGGCGCAGTATGAAAATACAAAATTGCACTCTGTCGAGGCAAGAAGTTATTAAGAATTTCTGCACGCGATTCATTTCTCCATTCGGTTATGATGGGGCTCCCACCGGAGAAATTAGTGATAAATCCAGTTTCGTCTGCAATGACTTTGAGTAAAAATGGCGTGCTTGCGAGTCCACCAGATTTAGCAACATAGCCCCTGCCACCTGTCTGGCTCAATACGACTTTATACGGCTTGAAATCCGCATCAAAAACGCGACATTTGAAATCATACGTCTTTTGGTTGACAGTAATCATTGTCCTAGGCGGTGGCGCC
>JAYVZY010000416.1:0-2134 GCA_043782885.1 Sphingomonadales bacterium
GACGCAAAGCCGTGCGCAATATCAACATAATGCGTGCTGCCGGTGAAGCCGTAAAGCAGCGTCACGCCATAAAGCAGAATGCCGCTCGCCAGCGCACCGAGCACGAAATACTTCAACCCCGCCTCCGCCGCGCGGCTGTCCTTTTGGCTGAAGCTCGCCAACACATAAGCAGCCAGCGATTGCAGCTCCAGCCCGACATACAGCGTCAGGAGATCGGTGGCCGAAACTATCATCCCCATACCAGTGACCGCGAGCAGGATCAGCACCGGATATTCCGCGCGCATCGTATCATTGGCCGCAAACCAGCGCGGCGCGATGTAAATGCAAACGCCCGCCGCATATATCAGCCATTTTGCGTAAGCGCCGAACGCATCGGCGATGTAAAGACCGTAGAAGGCGGAACCGCCGTGGCCAGCGGGGCCGCTCAGGCTGGCCGATGCACCTGCGAGTGCGGCGACCGCGAGCAAGGAAATTGTCTGTGTGGCCTTGTCGCCCATCCATGCGGCGAGCATCATCAGGATGATTGCAGCGGTGGAGAGGATCAATTCGGGTGCGGTGAGTGCCATTTGTTGAAGGAAGGTCATTTTGCTTCTCCCGCTGGAGCCGGGAGCATCTTGCTCGCTGCAACCGCCGCATCGCCCGCAGGTGCACTTGCCGCCAGCCGCGCCGTGAGCGCCGTCACATCGGCGCGCATCGGGGCCATGAAGCTCTCCGGATATACGCCCATCCAGAGCGTTGCCGCCGCGATTGGGGCGAGCATCAGCCATTCGCGGGCATTCATATCCGGCATCGCCTTGACATCATCCTTGTCGAGCACGCCGAAGCACACACGGCGATAGAGGTAGAGCATATAGGCCGCGCCGAGGATGATCCCGGTGGTCAACACCGCCGACACCCAGCTGTTAGCGTGATATACGCCCACAAGCGCAAGGAACTCCCCGACGAAATTGGCGAGGCCGGGCAGGCCCACACTCGCCATTGTGAACAGCATGAAGAAGAAAGCGTAATACGGCATATTGTTGGAAAGCCCACCGTAGCGATCAATCTCGCGCGTGTGCAGCCGATCATAAATGACACCGACACACAGGAACAAAGCCGCCGAAACCAACCCGTGCGCCAGCATCACGATGAGCGCGCCCTCAATTCCCTGTTGGTTGAACGCGAACAGCCCCGCCGTCACAAACGCCATATGCGCGACCGACGAATACGCGATCAGCTTCTTCATATCATTCTGCACCAGAGCGACGAGCGAGGTGTAGACCACCGCCACCATCGACAGGCCGAAGATCAGCCACGCGTAATGCGCGCTGGCATCGGGGAACATTGGCAGTGAAAAGCGCAGGAAGCCATATCCGCCCATCTTCAGCAGCACGCCGGCAAGGATGACCGAGCCCGCCGTGGGCGCCTGAACGTGCGCATCGGGCAACCACGTATGCACCGGCCACATCGGCATTTTCACCGCGAACGAAGCGAAGAACGCGAGGAACAGCCAGTTTTGAGCCGCGACTGGGAAATCGTGTTGCATCAATGTCGGGATGTCCGTCGTCCCCGCCTCATGCACCATCCACAGCATCGCCACCAGCATCAACACCGAGCCGAGCAGCGTATAAAGGAAGAATTTGTAGCTCGCGTAAATCCTGTTCACACCGCCCCAAATACCGATGATAAGATACATCGGGATCAGGCCTGCCTCGAAGAAAATGTAGAACAGGAACAAATCCTGCGCAGAGAAAACGCCGATCATCAGCGACTCCATCAGCAGGAAGGCCGCCATATATTCCGGCACGCGCTTATCAATCGCGCTCCAACTCGCGAGGATGCAAATCGGCATCAGGAACACCGAGAGCATGATGAGCATTAGGGCAATGCCATCAATCCCGACCGCCCATTTGAACGCGCCAAAAAGCGGGTAATGCTCTTGAAACTGCCATTGCGGGCCGCCAATTTCATAATGCCGCCACAAGACGATGCCGAGAATGAAGGTGATGACGGTCGCCGAAAGTGCCAGCCAGCGCGCTGCATTCGCGCTCATAAACAGGCACATCAGAGCGGCGATCAGCGGCAAGCCAATCATGATCGAAAGAATGCCGGTCATTTCGCTGCTCCGAACATGAAATAGGTGACGGCAGCGACA
>JAYVZY010000417.1:0-3155 GCA_043782885.1 Sphingomonadales bacterium
GGTGCGCTCCTTGGGTGGCGGCCCGATGAGTTCTGGCAGGCAACCCCGGCCGAGCTCGCCACCATTATCGAAGCGCTCAACCAGCGCGCGCCAACCGCCGAACCACCCTCACAAGCCAACATCACGGCCCTGATGGAGATGTATCCCGATGACTGAAGTGATTGATACCCTCATGGTGCAGGTGCGGGGCGATACGCAGGCGTTTGCGACCGATGTCGCGGATATGCGCGGGCAGCTCGATGGGCCGCTCAGCACGAGCATTACCGGTGCGGGTAAGAAAATCGAGGATAGCCTCACGAAGGCCATCGTCAGCGGTAAGCTCAGCTTTGCTGACTTGGAGAAGGCGGCGCTGAGTACATTCGCCTCAATTGCGACGTCGGCGGTGAAGCTGGGGTTGGAGTCGATCTTCGGTGGTGGCTCCGGTGGCGGTGGGGGTGGCGGCGGTCTGCTCAGCGGTCTTACCTCCATCCTCACGAGCGCATTCGGCGCACCGGGGCGGGCGATTGGCGGGCCGGTGTCACCCAATCAGCCGTATATGGTGGGGGAAAATGGGCCGGAATTGTTTGTGCCGACCTCTGCCGGCTCGATTGCGGCGAACGGTGGCGGCACTGGTGGCGGCACGCGCGATGTTCGTGTGTCGATCAACGTCAACGCGCCCGCAGGCACAGCGCCCGACATTCTGGCGCAATCCTCCCGCCAAGTCGCGCGCGCGGTGCGCTCCGCTTTGTCACAGGAATATTGATTATGGGCTGGTGGCTGGCTGAACAGCGCAACGGGCAGGACAGCGGCTTTATCAAGCGCTTCGATCCGCGCTTCTGGACGGTGAACTTTCCGCGCCCGATGATGGCCGGGGCAACGACGCCGGCACCCGATGCGTTGCGCGTGGATGCTGTGTTTTATCGCGCCAACGATCTGGCCGGGCTGATCTGGGAGGCGGTCGACACATACGACCACCCTTTGTTGGCCTATGAAACATCGCGCGACTTTCGGGGGAATGTGCTGAGCTTTCAGTGGCAATCATCAGGCATTCTCCCGCTCGATGTGGTCAATGGCCCGACGCTGACGATTGAGGGGCGCGATGCCGGCGGCGCGGCGCGGGCCTGGTATATCCGGCTGTGGAATTACGCGACGGGCACGCCGACCAACGCGGCGATCACGCTGAATTTTGATGCGCTGGCAGAAGGGTTTGCGCTCGGGGGTGCGCCGGTGTTCACGGGCGACATTGACCGGATGTTCATCTCGCTTGTGCCGAACGGATATACGAACACCGATGCGCCACTCGCCACCCCGATAGAGGCCTGGTTAACGCTTACCGGCATGACCTGCGACGGTGCGGGTTCGGTGCTTGAGGTGGGTGATGTCCTCCTCCCGCCGCACACACTCAGCATAGCGACGGGCTATGACGATGCCTATAACCAAACCCCCGCGCGGCTGCTGCGCAATGCTTATGCGTTGGGGTATCGCGGGGCGATCAATCACTACGTGGGCATGAGCCATTACTTCCGGCTGGAGCCGAATGGCGGTGGCTATTATGTGTCGCTGGCCGGCGGTGTGCTGAATGTGGCGTGCGCGGCGTGGCATGCGGATTTTGCCACGAAGGCTAAGGCGCTGGGGTTGGGGCTGATCCTGTCATTGTCATATGAGCTGTTCGATCAGCATTGCTGGAATGATTGGAAGCAGCGGGCCTTTGATGGCTCCCCCGCTCAAACCGGCTATGTGCCGCCTTCCACCTTGCTCTCGCCCGCGCATTCGAGGGCGATGGGCTATTTGCAGGCGGTGGCAAAAGCGTTTGTGGCGATTGCGGTGGCGGCGGGGCAAGCGCCGCGCTTTCAGGTCGGTGAACCGTGGTGGTGGCTGATGGCGGATGGCCGACCGTGCCTTTATGATGTGGCAGCCAAGGTGGCACTGGGCGGCGCGCCGGTGAACATTCCGACGGTGCGTGCTTCCCTGAACGCCGCACAAATGGCGCTGCTCGATCAGGCAGGGGCGCTGCTCGCGGCCTCCACTGCGGCGCTGACGGCGGCGGTGAAGGCGCAAACGCCTACCTGTCAGACGTTGCTGCTCACCTTCTTGCCGACCAACCTTGACCCGCAAGCGCCCGAATTGCGCCGCGCGAATTTGCCGCTCGGTTGGGCCGCGCCAGCCTTCGATATTCTCCAGTTGGAGGATTATGATTGGGTGACGGCGGGCAACACCGGCGCGAGTGCTGCGGGGGTGGCACTCGTCACCACGCGGCTCGGCTATCCGCCAAGCGCCCAGCATTATTTCGCGGGCTTCGTAACATCCGCCGCGAACGCGCCCGCGCAATGGCCGCAAATAGAGCGCGCCGCCCGTGTCGGCCAAGCGCGCGGCGTGGCGGCCACCTTCATCTGGGCGCTGCCGCAAGTCACCCGCGATGGATTCACCGTTTTTGATGAGGAGGCCGCCCCCGTGCAGGCATTTGATGATCTTTCCTTCCCGCTCGCGATTGGCCGCAAGGCGAGCGTGCAGCCCAATTATTCCACCGCCATTGTCACCACCGCGAGCGGATATGAGCAGCGCAATGTCGATTGGGCGCAAGGCCGGATGCACTTTGATGCGGGGCCGGGGGTGCGCTCCGAGGCCGATCTGGAAACGCTCATTGCCTTCTTCCGCGCGCGGCGTGGAGCAGCGCGCGGCTTCCGGTTCCGTGATCCGTATGATTATTCGTCTGCAGGGATGACGGGCGCGCCGACTGCCACCGATCAGATCATCGGGATTGGCGATGGCAGCACCACGCGCTTCCCGCTGATCAAACATTATGGGACGGGCGCAGATGCCGAGGTGCGGCTCATCACGCGGCCCGTGGCGGTGTCGCTGCTCGTCGCGGTGAATGGGGTGAGCACGAGCGCCTGGACACTGGATGCAGCGGGCGCGATTAACTTCACCACCCCGCCGCCGAGCGGACAGGCGGTAACGGCGGGCTATCTCTTCGATGTCCCCGTCCGTTTCTCGGAGGATAAGCTAACCGTAGATGTGAACACTTTCCTCGCGGGCGAAGTGCCCAGCGTGCCGCTGGTTGAGGTGCGGGAGGGCTGATACCAACGTGCTTTGAGGCAGACTCATTTTAGGGGTTCCCAAGGCGTCAAAAGTCTGAATCTATGTGCCCCTTTTGGAGGGCAAGGCGATGGGTGCTG
>JAYVZY010000418.1:0-2182 GCA_043782885.1 Sphingomonadales bacterium
AACCCATTTCGGGAGCCATTTTGCCATAGGAAATATCGGGTACTACTCCAAAGATCCCACGCAACCCCAGCTAGAGTTCAGTGATGACTATTCGGTTGAGTTCGAAATGCTATTTGCAGATCATCAGCCTTTTGCCGGACTACCAATTTTACCAACACTCAGCGCGCTCAGTAATCTTGTGTGTGAGGTAATTGCGCGCTTTCAAGCAGTAGTTGCTGCTCGGAGGTGAAGATCGGCATAGTAGCTTATAATTGCGGTGAATTAAGTTGATAATCCATATAACGCCCTGATCCTGCCTAAATTTTAAGCATCAATTTACAATTGATTAAGAATCGGGCGCGGTTCGGGCCGCGACACCGTCGCATACATCTCAAGATGCACGCATATTCGTTTTGGCACACCCTTTGCATTGCTACATCGAATTACAACCGAAAGGGGCACTATGAAACTGATAATGGCCATTATTAAACCGTTCAAACTCGATGATGTGCGTGATGCACTGACCGAGATTGGCGTGTCAGGCATGACGGTGAGTGAAGTGAAAGGCTTCGGGCGCCAAAAGGGGCAAACCGAGATTTATCGCGGTGCTGAATACACCACAAACATGGTGCCGAAGATCAAGGTTGAGGTGGTGTGCGACGCCAAGCTCGCCGACCGCGTGGTTGAAGCCATTCAGCAATCCGCCAACACCGGCGCGATTGGTGACGGCAAAATCTTTGTGCTCGACGTGAGCCACGCTGTGCGCATCCGCACAGGCGAAACCGACAACACAGCACTCTAAGAGCAAAGGGGAACTCATGATAAACAAACTAAATCCTTGGGTGAAAGCGGGGCTGTTCGCTACCGCTGTCGCCGTTGCAGGGCCGGCTCTTGCCGATGTCGTTGCACCCGTTGTGGCTGCGGCTGCAAAATCGCCGATTCCGGCTGCTACAGTGAACAAAGGCGACACTGCCTGGTTGCTGATTTCGTCGGCGCTCGTGCTGATGATGTCGGTACCGGGTTTGGCACTGTTCTATGGCGGCCTGGTGCGCACCAAGAATATGCTCAGCGTGCTGATGCAGGTGCTGATGATTGTCTGCGTCGTGGCGGTGCTTTGGTGCTGCTATGGCTATTCCGAGGCGTTCACGGCTGGCTCCGGGGTGACCGCGCCATTCTTTGGCGGCTTCAGCAAGGCGTTCTTGTCCGGCGTTGATGCCAATGCGCAGGCCGCAACCTTCTCAAATGGGGTATATGTTCCTGAATTGGCTTATGTTGCCTTCCAGATGACGTTCGCCTGCATCACGCCCGCACTGATCGTGGGTGCTTTTGCGGAGCGCATTAAGTTCAGCTCGATGATGGTGTTCATGGTGCTCTGGGTCACGTTCGTTTATTTTCCTGTCGCACACATGGTGTGGTGCTGGGATGGTCCGGACGCGATGGGCCTCGCCGCTTGGCACGATGCAACCAAGCACACGAAGGAGCTTGCTGACATCACCGGCCATGCAGGTCTGCTCAACCAATGGGGCGCGCTTGATTTCGCTGGCGGCACCGTTGTGCATATCAACGCGGGTATCGCGGGCCTTGTCGGCGCGCTCTATATCGGCAAGCGCAAGGGCTATGGCAAAGACATCATGGCGCCGCACTCGCTGACGATGACGATGATCGGCGCTTCGCTCCTTTGGGTGGGCTGGTTCGGGTTCAACGCCGGGTCCAACTTGGAATCAAACGGCGTAACGGCAGTGGCCTTCATGAATACCTTCATGGCAACTGCCGCGGCTGGTGTGTCTTGGGCGCTGTGTGATCAGATCGTTCACGGCAAGCCTTCGCTGCTCGGTGCAGCTTCGGGTGTGGTTGCCGGTCTCGTGGCTGTCACTCCGGCATCAGGATATGCTGGCGTGATGGGGTCCATCGTCCTCGGCTTCCTCGTATCGCCACTATGCTTCTTCTTCGTCACCACTGTGAAGAACAAGTTCAAATATGATGATGCGCTCGACGTGTTCGGTGTGCACTGCATCGGCGGTATCTTCGGTGCCCTGATGACCGGTGTGCTCGTTGCCCCATATTTTGGCGGCCAAGGGATCACCGATTACGCTCACACGCCGGGCACCGGCTTTGTGGATGTGAAGGCGGCGTTCGATTATTTCGGTCAGTTCAAGATCCAGGCTTCGGCGGTGGTGATCACTTTGCTCTGGTCAGGTATCGG
>JAYVZY010000419.1:0-3613 GCA_043782885.1 Sphingomonadales bacterium
ATGGAGCTCTATCCCGTTCGGGAGCGGCGCAGATTGGTCCGCTGCGAACGCCGCACTTGTTGCAAAGAGTGACGCAAATGCAAATACAACGCGCCGCACGAGTTTCAGTTCCGTTGTCATATCAAACACCCACCCTTGACCAATAGCCTGATAGTGTCAGAGACCATTGCGCGGTGCAATGTGCCGTCTACGGTATTCGTATGCACACCCGTCATCCGTATATATGTGGCAATCCAGTGCAGCATTTATGCAACAATTCGTTGAATTCGCATACCTGAATTGATCAAAACTCCCCAGAATTCGCCATATCTCGCGCGCGCAGCGTTGTGAATACGTATGTGCGTTCCTATGCAATGTCTGCCCGCAGCGTATTTAAGCTGTCATGGAACCCTCGCGGTTCTCAAATGCAAAATGAGATCGAAATCGTGCCAATCGCGGCGCGGAACACGATCACAGGATGGGGATTGATAATGACCACACACACCATGATCGCCGTGCGTCGGCACACTCTGAACACCGTGAGCGTTGCCGCGCTCGGAAGCGCCTTGATGCTTGTTGCCGGAAACGGCACCGCCTATGCGCAAGCCGCACCAAAGGCCCCCGCCGCTGAAAGTGCGGATATTGTGGTGACGGGTTATCGTCGGTCAATCGAGACTGCAATCAAGGTCAAGAAGCTCTCAACTCAGATCGTTGAATCAATCTCGGCAGAGGATGTCGGTAAGTTGCCGGATGTTTCGATTGCAGATTCACTCTCGCGGGTTCCCGGCGTGGCGGTGCAAACCGAAGCTGGTCGTGCGACGTTCATTTCTATCCGTGGGTTCAGCGGCGATTTTACGGCGGCCACGCTCAATAGCCGCCAAATTGCGACTGTCGATGACAACCGCCGCTTTCAATATGATCAGTATCCCGGCGATTTGTTCAGCAGTATTGATATTATCAAAACCCCGTCCGCTGATCTTCTCGGCCAGGGTCTTGCCGGCACCGTTAATCTCAAGACCTATGATCCGTTGACGAACAAGCGCACGATCGCAGTGAACGTGCAGGGTGAGCTCAATGGATACAAAAAGCTGAACCCAGATGGCACCAATAAGGGCTATAAGGCGTCGATAGTCTATATCGACAAATTCGCCGACAACACCATTGGTGTGTCGTTGGGCGCATCGATTTTGCAGAACCCTACACAGGATAAGCAATATGAAGCTTATAATTGGGGCGGTGACAGTCTCGGTGTTGGCCAACTCCCAGGCGGCGCCAAATGGTTTGCCAACACAAACAACCTCACGCGTCAATCGGTCTTTGGCCATGTTGTCTACAAGCCCGATAACAAATTCGAGATGTCAGTCGACGGATTTTACAGTCAGTCGAAAACGCGCGAATTGCAACGTGGGCTAGAATTGCAATTCGCCAGTTGGAGTGGCTCGAACGAAACCGCTGCGACCGCAGCAAATGGCTTTGATAACACAGCCGCCTTCAGCAACGTTTATGCGGTTCAACGCAACAACTATAATACGCGCGATGCTGACACGTTGGGTCTGGCATGGAACACAAAATATGCGTTTTCAGACTCCGTGAAACTGACCGTTGATGTGAACTACTCGCGTGCACACCGCCATGACAACGCCATCGAGAGCTATTCGGGGAACGGATACAACCGCTCCGGTGCCGCTGATACCGTTGGTCTGACGCGGCAAAGCGACGGCACCTATGCGCTCAAAACGACTCTGAATTATGCTGACCCAGCAACGATCGTGTTGACCGATCCTCGCGGCTGGGGCGGATACAACGGGCACTCGGTCGTGCAGGCGGGCTATATCAACGAGCCAGATTTTACCGATACAATCAAGGCTCTTCGCGCTCAGTTGGATGGCCAAATTCATTCTAGCTTCTTCAAGAGCTGGGAGATCGGTGCCAATTATAGCGATGAGAAAAAATCAAATAATTTCACTGGCTTTTATTTGTCGCCACTCGGCGGCGTAACACCTCCGTTCACCGCCACCAGTGTCCCCATTCCCTCAGTCATCGGCTCCGTAAACGTGAACGGTGTCAGCGGCACAAATGTTATTGCCTACAACACCAACGCGGCTGTTGCTGCTTTGACCGGATCGTTCAGAAACGCTTCGCCGAGTGAGACAACCAAACAGTGGACGGTTGAAGAGAAGGTGCTTACGGGCTTCGCGCAGCTCAACTTTGACACGATCGCGGGGTCGTTGCCTTTCAAGGGCAACATTGGCACCCAAATTGTGAACACCGATCAAAGCTCCGTCGGAAACTCCGCGCAATCACTCACGTTGATCGTGCCAACCAGTTTCAACACAAAATATACATATGTATTGCCGAGCGCGAACATGAGCCTTGAAGTGGCGCACAATTATTTTGTCAGGATTGGTGCGGGGCGGACACTCGCGCGCGCCAAGTTGTATGACGAAAACGCTTCCTACACCGTAAGCTTCGCGGCGGGTGGTGTGAACAATGTGCCGTTGATCGGTGGGAAAATACCGATTTTCCAAGGAACTGGTGGTAACCCCTATTTGCGGCCTTATTTCTCTGACTATGTCGACCTTTCGTTGGAAAAGTATTTCTCGCATGATCAGGGTAAGATTGCGATCGCAGGATATTACAAGGCGATCAGCAATTTTATCGGCGAGAACCAGAATTATCAGGTTGATTTCACCGGCTATGCTGGACTGACTTCTGGTGTCACCTTACCTACGAATTATACTTTGCTGGGTTACACATCCGCACCGAAAAACAACGGTAGTGGTTATGTTCAGGGTATTGAAGCGAGCGCCGTGGTGCCGCTGAACATCCTGAGTCAGGCTCTTGATGGATTCGGTGTATTGGGGAGCTATGCTTACACGGAAAGCTCAATCCGGTTTACGGACAATCCAAACCCGATCACGTTGCCTGGCCTTTCCAAAACCTTGATGCAGGGCCAGATTTTCTTCGAGAAATGGGGCTTTAATGCGCGGGCGCAATATACCCGTCGTGGTGCCTATCTTGGTGAATATCATGGTTTTGGTGCACAATTGGCGACAAGTCAGACGCAGGCACAGAGCAATCTTGATGCGCAAATTGGGTATGACTTCAAGTCCGGCACGCTCAAGGGTCTGTCGCTTTACCTTCAAGGGCATAACCTGACGAACTCAGCGACCGTGACGATTAATAATTTTGATCCCAATCAGGTGCAGAAGCACGAGAGCTATGGTGCGACCTACCTCGCAGGTGCCACCTTCAAGTTCTGATTTATCGCATAAGGGGGAATATGGCGGTGCGTTCAGATCATGGGCGTGCCGCCATTTTCTTTTGCGGCTGGGCTGATAGAGTGCGGGCATGACAGGCAAGCAACCCACTCGCATCCTCATCGTTGGTGGCGGCACGGCGGGGTGGATGGCGGCGGCGGTGCTCGCGCGCTATTTGCCCGCCCATGCCTATCGCATCCAGTTGATCGAATCCGATGAAATCGGCACGGTTGGCGTGGGCGAGGCGACAATTCCGCAGCTTCAATTGCTCAACACCGCGCTCGGCATTAACGAAGATGATTTCATGCGCGCGACGCAGGGCACCTATAAGCTGGGCATTGAGTTTGTCGGCTGGGGGGCATCTGACAGCCGCT
>JAYVZY010000420.1:0-2596 GCA_043782885.1 Sphingomonadales bacterium
GGTCCCGGATCGACCAAGCAAGCTTGCGCCACTGGCTGATAAGCTGTCTTTGTGGCTCCGCACAGATGTGACGAAGTCGCGTAAATATAAGCGCACGGCTAAACAGATGTACGCGGATTTAGTCGTTTTGGGATATGAGGGGTCCTACAGTCGGGTTGCGGCTTTTGTACGGGAGTGGAAGGCTGATCGTCTACGCGAGCTTGGGACAAGCGGACGAGGTACGTATGTGCCGCTTGTGTTTCAGCCCGGCGAGGCGTTCCAGTTTGACTGGAGCGAGGACTGGGCGATCATTGCAGGGGAACGCACCAAGCTTCAGGTTGCACACACAAAACTGTCTCACAGTCGGGCGTTCATCGTTCGCGGCTACCTCTTGCAGACCCATGAGATGCTGTTCGATGCACTGACGCAAGCGTTCCGCGTATTGGGTGGTGTCGCTGGGCGTGGCATCTTCGATAACATGCGGACTGCCGTTGACCGGATTGGCACCGGCAAAGCGCGGCAGGTCAATGCGCGCTTTGCAGCGATGGCCAGCCATTACCTGTTCGAGCCAGATTTTTGTAATCCCGCTTCAGGGTGGGAGAAGGGGCAGATCGAGAAGAACGTGCAGGATAGCCGCCGTCGGTTCTGGCAGTCGATGCCTGCCTTTCCCAATATTGATGCGCTCAACGCTTGGTTGGAGGCGCGCTGCGTCGAGGCATGGCAAAATATCCAGCATGGGGCACTGCCCGGCACCGTTGCTGATGTATGGGCGGAAGAGAAGACCAGCCTGATGCCGCTGGGCCGGCTCTTTGATGGCTTTGTCGAACATACCAAGCGCGTATCGCCGACCTGCTTGGTGCACTTCGAGCGTAACCGCTACAGCGTTCCGGCGTCTTTCGCCAACCGCCCCGTCAGCTTACGGATATACCCGAGCCGGATCGCCATTGCGGCGGAGGGGCAAATACTGTGCGAGCATCCTCGGATTATCGACCGAGCCCATCACCTGCCCGGGCGCACAATCTATGACTGGCGGCACTACTTGGCTGTCATCCAGCGCAAGCCGGGGGCATTGCGTAACGGCGCGCCCTTTACCGAGATGCCCGATGCGTTCCGGCGGCTGCAAAGCCACTTGCTCAAGCGTCTGGGTGGTGATCGCGAGATGGTGGATATCCTGTCGCTGGTTCTACAGCATGACGAGCAGGCGGTGCTGTGCGCGGTTGAGATGGCGCTGGAAGCGGGCGTTCCCACCAAGACCCATGTCCTCAACCTGCTGCATCGGCTGGTGGATGAGAAGGCACCATCTCCGGATATTGATGCCCCGCAGGCGCTGAGCTTGCGCCTTGAACCGAAGGCCAATGTTGAGCGCTACGATGCCTTGCGCATGCCCGTCAGCAGCAAGGAGCTACGCCATGCGTCATGACCCCGCCAGTGCCGCCGTCGTGATCATGCTGCGGGCGCTGAAGATGTATGGCATGGCCCAAGCCGTCAGCGACCTAATGGAACAAGGGTCGCCCGCCTTTGACGCGGCTGTGCCGGTGCTGTCGCAACTGCTCAAGGCTGAGACTGCTGAGCGTGAGGTCAGATCTATCGCCTACCAGATTAAAGCGGCCCGCTTTCCGGCCTATAAAGACCTGGCGGGCTTCGACTTCACTTCCAGTGAGATCAACGAGGCGCTGGTCACGCAGTTGCACGCGGGCTCATTTATCGAGGATGCGCACAACGTCGTCCTCATCGGTGGTCCGGGCACTGGTAAAACCCACATCGCCACTGCACTGGCTGTGCAAGCCGTCACGCACAGTCGCAAAAAGGCGCGGTTCACCTCCACCGTCGATCTCGTCAATGCTCTTGAACAGGAGAAGGCTATGAACAAGGCAGGCATGATCGCTGAACGGCTGCTACGGCTTGATCTCGTCATCCTCGACGAGCTTGGCTATCTGCCCTTCAGCTCATCAGGCGGCGCGCTTCTCTTCCACCTGCTCAGCAAGCTCTACGAGCAAACCAGCGTCATTATTACCAGCAATCTCAGCTTCAGCGAATGGGCGAATGTGTTCGGTGACGCCAAAATGACAACCGCTCTGCTCGACCGCCTGACGCATCACTGCCACATCCTCGAAACGGGAAACGACAGTTGGCGCTTCAAAAACAGAGCTTGAGCCCTCTGCGCCCGCCGCCGCCAGCCCTTTAATCAGCGCTGCGGCGGGCGCAGTCCAGACCATCGTAACGCGTATTGACTCGCAGCCGCATCGCAAGACATAAACACAAACCACTGGGTCAAATCTCAATGAAAATCCCGGGTCAGGTCTCAGTGAAAATTAACAACATAACCAATGAACGCCTTTTGCCAATTTACTGGCGTACGTTGTGGCTCCGCTCCCACCCATTTTTCGAACTCTGCGTGCAAATTATAGAGATCCCAGCCCGGACATTCGCCCCGTAAAAGACCAATTGTAGCGTCAGTCATAAACCCGCGCGTGGCATTGTTAGAAAAGCCGACAAGAGTTTTGCTGATGAACGCGGAAGCATCAATAAGCGGCGCCTCCTGCTTTTTAGCTGATTGAAGTTTAATTTGGTCGCGAGATTGATCAGCATCAGATGCTTGTTTGCTAGTTACGTTTTG
>JAYVZY010000421.1:0-2868 GCA_043782885.1 Sphingomonadales bacterium
TATGGGGCGGACGAACTGTATTCGCAGATGGCAGGCTCAACCCCGCGTCGTGCTGGGCACAAATGACAGTATGGAGCCAGTTTTGCCTCACATCTGGCCTCAAGATGGCATTCCCGCATTCAGCACTGTTCAACCCCGAGGCATTTGGCGGTTGGCCACGCGATACCGAGCGCGCCGTTGACATCGTCTCAGGCTGTTACCTGCTGATTGATCACAGTCTGTGGCGAAAGCTCGACGGGTTCGATCCGCAGTTCTTCATGTATGCTGAAGAGGCCGACCTTTGTCTGCGTGCGGCACGACTTGGCGCAAAGCCTGCGATTACTCCAACGTCGACGATTATCCATCATGGCGGCGCATCTGAGCCCTCTCAGACCGACAAAATGATCCGACTCAATCGCGGCCGCATCACGCTGATGCGCAAACACTGGCGCCCAGTCCCGTTGAAGGCTGGATTGGCGCTCTATTGGCTCTGGGCTTGGTTGCGCCTGATCGGATCACACATCACGACCGGCCCGCGCGACATCCCCGGCCAATCACGAGATAAATGGCGCGCCATCTGGACGCGGCGGCATGAGTGGCTGGCGGGATATTAAACGCTGTGTGGTGGTGGATGCCCCGCGAGGACTCGAACCTCGACAAACGGAATCAGAATCCGGTATCCTACCATTAGATGACGGGGCAATGTGTTGCGCGCATTATGCTTGAGGAAGGCTCAAGTCAACCAATTCACTCGGCTACTGACATCCCCCCGTCACCCTGCTATGCGCCCGTGATGACAACCACCCCGCTCTCCCAAATCCGCAATTTCAGCATCATTGCCCATATCGATCATGGCAAATCCACACTCGCGGATCGACTGATCCAGACGACCGGCGGCCTGAGCGAGCGCGAAATGACGAGCCAGGTGCTCGACAATATGGATATTGAGAAAGAGCGCGGCATTACCATCAAAGCCCAAACGGTGCGGCTTGATTATCCGGCCAAGGACGGCATCACTTACACGTTGAACCTGATGGATACGCCGGGACATGTGGACTTTGCCTATGAAGTCTCGCGCTCGCTCGCGGCGTGTGAGGGCGCGTTGCTCGTGGTCGATGCCGCGCAGGGCGTGGAGGCGCAAACGCTCGCTAATGTGTATCAGAGCATCGAGCATGACCATGAAATTGTGAGTGTTATCAATAAGATAGACCTGCCTGCTGCGGAGCCAGAAAAGGTGCGCAAGGAGATTGAGGATATTATCGGGCTGGATGCGTCTGACGCGGTGCTGGCCTCCGCCAAATCTGGCATCGGCATTGCGGACATTCTTGAGGCGATTGTCACCAAAATCCCCGCCCCGAAGGGCGACCCGGACGCGCCGCTGAAAGCGATGCTGGTGGACAGCTGGTATGATCCCTATCTCGGCGTTGTCATCCTCATTCGCGTGATCGATGGCAGCATCAAAAAAGGCCAGCAGATCAAGTTCATGCAGGCGGGCACGGTGCATCTGGTGGATCGCGTCGGCTGTATGCGGCCCAAGCTGGAGCAGCTTACGGAGCTTGGCACCGGCGAAATCGGCATCATCACCGCGCAGATCAAAGAGGTGGCGCAAACCCGCGTGGGTGACACGATTACAGACGCGAAACGGCCGACCGCGACCGCGCTTCCCGGCTTTAAGGAAGTGCAGCCCGTGGTGTTCTGCGGGCTCTTCCCCGTAGATGCCAACGACTTTGAGAAATTGCGTGAGAGCATTAGCAAGCTTCGGCTCAATGATGCGTCATTCAGCTTTGAAACCGAAAGCAGCGCGGCCTTGGGCTTCGGCTTCCGCTGTGGCTTCCTTGGGTTGCTGCATCTGGAGATTATCCAAGAGCGGCTGACGCGCGAATATGATCTTGATCTGATTACTACTGCGCCATCAGTGGTTTACCAGATTAACCTCTCACACAATCAAGGCATAATGGAGTTGCACAACCCCGCCGATATGCCGGAAGCGAACAAGATCGACACCATCTCCGAGCCGTGGATTGAAGCGACCATTTATGTGCCCGATGAATATCTCGGTAGCCTGCTGAAACTGTGTCAGGATCGGCGCGGCATTCAGAAGAACCTGACCTATGTGGGAGGTCGTGCGCAAATCACCTATGAACTGCCGCTCAACGAAGTGGTGTTCGATTTTTATGATCGGCTTAAGAGCATCTCACGCGGCTATGCCAGCTTCGATTACCACCAAATCGGCCACCGCGAGGGTGATCTCGTCAAAATGAACATCATGGTCAATGCCGAGCCGGTCGATGCGCTCAGCATGATTGTGCACCGCGGCACGGCGGAAGCGCGCGGGCGCGGCATGTGCGAACGACTCAAGGATTTGATCCCGCGCCATCTGTTCAAAATCCCTATTCAAGCGGCGATTGGCGGCAAAGTGATCGCCCGCGAAACCATCGCCGCAATGCGCAAAGACGTGACCGCCAAATGCTACGGCGGCGACATCTCACGCAAAAAGAAGCTGCTCGACAAGCAAAAAGAGGGCAAAAAGCGGATGCGCGAATATGGGAGCGTGAGCATCCCACAAGAGGCGTTCATTGCGGCGCTACGGATGGGGGAGGAGTAGCTTCTACCCTTGTATGGCGTGCTTCACGGCACTCTGCGCCACAATTCCGCCCCTGCTCGTCTTCCCCCAGCTTTGCCGCCCCGTCAGGAACGTCCACCAGCCCCAGGCGGCTCCGGCGTGGCGCATGAGTTGGAAGCTGAAGGGCTCCAGCAGCGCGGCGAGCATGGCTTTGGGATAGTTCACCGCCCTCGCCTCGCCGGTCCAGCGGCGATACATGCCGAGTGACCAGAGGTGGAAGGTGAGGTCGATGCACACTTTGCACAGCATTACGATGATAATCGGCA
>JAYVZY010000422.1:0-6096 GCA_043782885.1 Sphingomonadales bacterium
CACGTATGCACCGCTTAACGGCCCCTTGAAGTTTCTCGGGCTATACGCCTTTGCACCGCTCCATTTGGCGATACGCCTCAGGAGCCGATTTAAGCCCGCTCAGAGGTCATCACCAAGCTGAGAGCTCAAAGGTGCCAAATCACCAAATAGGACTTTCTTTGGCAACAGGAGGCCTTCTAGGGGCATCTCAGGTGATTAATGCAGCCTCCAACCTCGTTAGCGGCAAATTTAGGGCAGGTGGGTGGCAATTTATCGGGCCGCTGGTTAAAGGGATGCCGATCCGACTCGCCAGCCAAAGGACGCACTCTGAAATGCGTATTGTCATTGCCTCTGACCATGCCGCCGTCGCGCTGAAGGCCGAACTCGTAGCTTGGATGCGCGCTGAGGGGCATGAGGTGAACGACCTCGGCCCGTTTGATGAGGCGTCAGTGGATTATCCTGATTATGGCTATAAAGTGGCTAAGGCGATTGCATCTGGCGCGGCTGAGCGCGGTGTGGCCCTTTGCGGATCGGGCATCGGCATATCTATTGCCGTGAACCGCAACCCGGCGGCGCGCTGTGCGCTGGTCTCCGAGCCACTCTCAGCCCAATTCGCGCGCACGCACAATGATGCGAATGTGATCGCAATGGGCGCTCGGCTCATCGGGCCAGAAATGGCCAAAGCCTGCCTCGCCGCGTTCCTATCCAGTGATTTTCTCGGTGATCGGCATATCGGCCGCGTCAATAAACTTTCTCACCCAAAGGTATAACCATGAGCACAAATCCTGCCTCCCTCCATGATGTTCAACCCGATGGCTTCTTCACGCGCAGCCTTGCGGAAACCGACCCAGCCATCTTCGCTGGCGTGCGCAAGGAACTGGCGCGTGAACAGCATCAGATCGAGCTGATCGCCTCCGAGAACATTGTCTCGAAAGCGGTTCTGGAAGCGCAAGGCTCGGTGTTCACCAACAAATATGCGGAAGGCTATCCCGGCAAGCGCTATTACCAAGGCTGTGCACCATCCGATGAGGTGGAAACACTTGCGATTGAGCGCGCTAAGCAGTTGTTCGATTGCGGTTTTGCCAACGTGCAACCGCACTCCGGCGCGCAGGCCAATGGCGCGGTGATGCTCGCGCTCACCAAGCCCGGCGATACGATTCTTGGGATGAGCCTCGATGCGGGTGGCCATCTCACGCATGGCGCGAAGGCCGCCATGTCCGGCAAATGGTTCAACGCCGTGCAATATGGTGTGCTGCCCGACACGCATTTGATTGACTATGATCAGGTCGCGGCGCTGGCAAAAGAGCATAAGCCGCAACTCATCATTGCTGGTGGCTCGGCCTATCCGCGCTTCATCGACTTTGCCAAGTTCCGGGCGATTGCTGATGAGGTTGGCGCGCTGTTCATGGTGGATATGGCGCATTTCTCGGGGCTGGTTGCCGGTGGTGCCCATCCCTCGCCGCTTCCCCACGCGCATGTCTGCACGACCACCACGCACAAGACCTTGCGCGGCCCACGCGGCGGCATGGTGCTCACAAATGAAGAGGCGATCGCGAAGAAGATCAACTCTGCCGTATTCCCCGGCCTGCAAGGCGGCCCGCTGATGCATGTGATTGCGGCTAAGGCGGTCGCGTTCGGCGAGGCACTTCAACCGGGCTATAAGAGCTATGTTCGGGCAGTGGTGGAGAATGCCAAGGTGCTCGCAGCTACACTAAATGAGCGCGGCGCGAATTTGGTATCGGGCGGCACCGACACGCACCTCGCGCTGGTCGATCTCTCACCGCTCGGGGTGACGGGGCGCGATGCGGATGAGGCGTTGGAGCGCTCTGGGATCACCTGCAACAAGAACGGCATTCCGAATGATCCGCTGCCTCCCGTCAAGACATCGGGTATCCGCGTTGGATCACCCGCTGGCACGACACGCGGGTTCGGCGTGGCGGAATTCCGCGAGATCGGCCATATGATCGCTGATGTGCTGGAAGGCTTGCGCGCCAAGGGTGAGCACGGCGATCCCGAGGTTGAGAAGGCCGTCAACGTTCGCGTGCGCGCCCTGTGTGATCGCTTCCCGATTTACAAGGATTTTTGATGCGCTGCCCGTTTTGCGCGCATGATGACAGCCAGGTAAAGGACAGCCGCCCGACGGAGGATGGCAACGCTATTCGGCGGCGGCGGCAATGCGAGGCCTGTGGCGCGCGCTTCACCACCTTCGAGCGCGTGCAGCTCCGCGAGCTGACGATTGTGAAAACTGACGGCAAGCGCGAGCCCTTCGAACGCGAGAAGCTTGAACGGTCGATCATGATCGCGTGCCGCAAACGACCAATTACCCAAGAGCAAATTGCGCAGCTCGCGACCGGCATTCAGCGCCAGATCGAGACATCTGGCGATACCGAAATCACCACCGCAGGCATCGGCGCGCTGGTGATGGAGGGGCTGAAGGGCCTCGACAGCGTCGCCTATATTCGCTTCGCCAGCGTGTATAAGGACTTTACCGAAGCGCGCGATTTCGAGGACTTTGCGGGGAGCGTGAAGGAAGCGGGCGGGGCTTGATGAGTATGATGTCCTATTCGCTCATCCCGAGCGCAGACGAGGGGCAGGGTCGAGCGAAGCCGAGACCTCTCACCCCATGAACTTTTGGACGTATGTTTTGCGCTGTAATGACGGCACATATTACACGGGCCATGCGGACAATTTGGACGCTCGCGTTTGGCAGCATCAAAAGGGCGCGCTCAAAGGATATACGCACGATAAGCGACCCGTTGAATTGATGTGGTCGCAGGATTTTCCTACACGAGATGACGCCTTCGCCGCTGAATTCAGGATCAAGAAATGGTCACGCGCGAAGAAAGAGGCTCTTATCGCCGGTCAATTTGGTAGATTAAGCTATTTTGCTGTTCCACCCAAAGAGCGTGATACGCGGTTAGTGGTCTCGGCTTCGCTCGACCCGATCCCTCGTCTTCGCTCGGGACGAGCGGATGCGCCTGCACTCAATCATCCCCCCATCATCATCCTCGTCCGGCCTCAGCTTGGCGAGAACATTGGCAAGGCCGCGCGGGCGATGCTCAATTTTGGGCTAACAGAACTCCGGTTGGTCGCCCCACGTGATGGCTGGCCCAACCCATCGGCTGGCGCGCCCGCTGCGGGGGCTGACGTGGTGCTCGCTGATGCACAAGTGTTTGAAACAGTCGCGGAAGCCACCCATGATTGCGCGCATGTTTATGCCACAACGGTGCGGAAACGCGGGGTGGTGAAGCCCGTTGTCACGCCGGAGCAAGCGGCGGTCGAGGTGCGCGGGCAACAGGGCCGATCTGCCATTCTCTTCGGGCCAGAGCGATCAGGGTTGGAGAGCGACGACGTCGCGCTCGCCCGCACGATCATCACCGTGCCGATCAATCCGGAATTCGGCTCGCTGAACCTGGCACAAGCGGTAATGGTGGTGGCGTATGAGTGGTCGAAATCAGAGGCTCTGGCTTCTCCGCCCAAGGTTGATTTGGAGCCGCCTGCGCCGCAAGCGGAGCTGGAAGGGATGCTCGGTCAGATCACGGATATGCTGAAAGAGGTGAATTACTTCTTCCCGCCCGCCCGCGCGCACGTCACACTGCGCATGGTGCGATCATTGCTCACCAAGCCGGGCTGGAGTGCCAACGAAGTGCGCACGTTTCGGGGGATATTGACCGAGATCAGGAAAGGCCCGCGCTAGGGATTGGCCGCCGCAAACGCTGCCGCAGCGCCCAATAGCCCCGGCTGCGGGTGGGTGATGAGCTTCACCGGCATCCGCGCCATCATCGCCTCAAACCGTCCCTTCGCGATGAAGCGCTGCGTGAAGCCTGAGAGCGCCAGCCTATCGGCAAGCCTTGCCCCGATCCCGCCTGCTATCACCACCGCTTGACCGCCCTGCGCCAGCGCAATATCGCCCGCCACCGCGCCAAGGCTGAGACAAAATCGATCAAGCGCGGCGGCCGCAAGACTATCGGTGCCAGCGATTGCTGCCGTCCAAAGCGCTTTGTCGTCATGATGCACGATCGCCCGACCCTCAAGCTCGGCGAGCACCTCATAGATGGCCATCAGGCCGGGGCCAGACACGACCCGCTCAACCGATACCCGCCGATGCCGCTTGCGCAGGTGCGCTAGAATTTGATCCTCAAGACTATCGAGCGGCGCGAAATCCGTGTGTCCGCCCTCGGTGGAAATGACATGGGATTGCACATCGCTTCGCAGAACCGCACCAACGCCAAGGCCCGTGCCGGGGCCAATGATGCTGATCATACCATCGCTCGGCAGCGGATCATCCGGCCCGCTCACATGCCTCAAATGCCCCGGCCCAACACTCGCCACCGCATAACCAACAGCCGCAAAATCGTTAACGAGAACATGCGCATCAAGCCCCAACTTCTCGCCGATGAGCGCAGGGCGGATGATCCAAGGGTTGTTGGTCATTTGCAGCACGTCGCCCTGAATGGGGCAGGCGAGGGCGATACCAGCGGCGCGTGGCAATGGCGCGCCAATATGGGTTGCGAAGGCCTCCCATGCGGTTTGCAGGCTGGCATATTCAGCGCATTTCAGCGTCGTTTCCGACCCGAGGTGCGTGACCCTTCCACCAGCGATCTCTGCCAAAGCGAACCGCGCGTGCGTGCCGCCAATGTCTGCGGTGACGATTTTCATATTTGCTGCCCCCTCAGGAAAGGGCAAGTCAGCAAGCGCGTCACAGCCCAGCCCCTGCCAACATGGCCGATCCGCCATGCTCAGCATTATCCGCCCCCGCGCGCATGAACGCAAAGAGTTCGCGACCCAAGCCGTCTGCCGAAGCTGGCGGTACAGCAGGTGTCCGCGCAGATATATCGCTCATCACCTCCAGCGCTCCATCGTGGCCGCACAGTCGCACTTTATCCCCATCGCGGAGCTGTGCGATCATGCCGCCCGCAAGTGCCTCGGGACACAGATGAATAGCGGCAGGCACTTTGCCCGATGCGCCCGACATGCGGCCATCGGTGACGAGCGCGACCTTGAAGCCCTTGTCCTGCAACACGCCCAGCGCCGGCGTGAGCTTGTGCAGCTCCGGCATTCCGTTCGCGCGCGGGCCTTGAAACCGAACGACCACAATAACATCGCGGTTGAGTTCGCCTGCCTTGAAGGCGGCGAGCACTTTGTCCTGATCATCGAAAACCGCAACCGGCGCTTCCACAGTCTGGTGCTCCGGTGCAACAGCGCTTGTTTTGAAGATAGCGCGTCCCAGATTGCCGCTCACCAACCGCATCCCGCCATCGGGCTGGAACGGGGTGCTCGCGGGGCGGAGCATGGTATCGTCAAGCGTGGTCGCGGGGGCTGGCGTCCATGTCAGCGCATCACCTTCGATCATCGGCTCGCTCGCATAATCGGCCATGCCGCCAGTGCTCACTGTCATGATGTCGCCATGCAGCAGTCCGGCGCTGAGCAACTCGCGGATGACAAAGCCCATACCACCCGCCGCGTGAAAATGGTTCACGTCGCCTGATCCGTTGGGGTAAATCCGAGTGAGCGAGGGCACGGCGCCAGAGAGCGCATCAAGATCGCTCCAGTCGATCTTGATGCCCGCTGCGCGCGCAATGGCCGGGATGTGGATCGCGTGGTTGGTGGAGCCACCAGTCGCGAGCAGACCAATGGCCGCGTTCACGATCGCCTTCTCATTTATACACACGCCGAGCGGACGGTAATCATCGCCATCCCAACCGATTTCGGTCAGCCGGTGCGTGGCCGCGCGCGTGAGCTCGGTCCGCAGCTTCGTGCCGGGGTTGATGAACGCCGCGCCGGGCATGTGCAGGCCCATCACCTCCATCATCATCTGGTTGGAGTTGGCAGTGCCGTAAAAGGTGCAGGTGCCTGCGCCGTGATAGCTTGCCGCCTCTGCCTCCAGCAGTTCCGCACGGCCCACCTTACCCTCGGCATAAAGCTGTCGGATGCGCTGCTTTTCTTTGTTCGCAAGGCCGGAGGGCATCGGGCCAGCGGGGATGAGAATCGCGGGCAGATGGCCGAACCGGAGCGCGCCGATCAGTAGTCCAGGAACGATCTTGTCGCAAATGCCGAGCAACGCGGCACCTTCAAACATGGCGTGCGACAGGCCAACAGCAGTGGACAGCGCAATCA
>JAYVZY010000423.1:0-1607 GCA_043782885.1 Sphingomonadales bacterium
CAGACTCCACAACAGGCGCAAGTTCGCACAAGGGCTAATCAGATAAGCGATATGTCGGCGTTCGCCCATACCCCATTGGCAACGGGTCGCCGACCATATAGCGACGGCGCATGTTTGACCGAAAATACGTAAGGCCGAAAATATACAAGGATAGTGATATGACCGACGCCGTAATCATTTCCACCGCGCGCACACCGATTGGCAAGGCTTACCGCGGGAGTCTTGCGGACACGCACAGCAGCGATCTCGGCGCACACGTCATCAAGGCGGCGAGTGCGCGCGCCGGCATAGAGCTGGGCCAGATTGAGGATGTCATCTTCGGCGCGGGCCACCCTGAAGGTGCGAACGGGAACAATATCGCGCGCGTGTCTGCGCTGCGCGCCGGATGCCCCGTCTCGGTGCCTGGGATGACGCTTGACCGGAAATGCTCGTCGGGGCTTCAGTCAATCGCGCTCGCTGCGCAGCGGATCATGGCGGGCGAGCTCGATATTGCCATCGGCGGTGGCACTGAATCGGTCTCGTTGGTTCTGCCCTTCAAGAATATGACCAATTATCATTCGGACTGGGTCAAAACCCAGCGGCCCGAAATCATGTTGCCGATGATCCCGACGGCGGAAAATGTCGCCAACCGCTATCGCATCAGCCGCGAAGCCCAAGATGCCTATGGCGCGCAATCGCAGCAGCGGATCAGCGCCGCACACGCGGCCGGCAGGCTCGATGCCGAGATCGTGCCGATCACCGTCATCAAGAAAATCCGCGACAAAGAGGGCAATGTCACCGGTGAGGAAACGGTCACGCTCGACCGCGATGAGGGGATGCGGCCACAGACCACGGCCGAGGCCCTCGCCACGCTCAAACCCGTGCAGGAGGGCGGCTCGGTCACGGCAGGCAACTCCAGCCAGCTTTCGGACGGGGCCAGTGCCTGTGTGTTGATGAGCAGCACCGAGGCCGCACGGCGCGGGCTTGCACCAATGGGCATTTTTCGTGGCTTTGCGGTGGCGGGCTGCGAGCCTGATGAAATGGGCATCGGCCCGGTGTTCGCCATCCCCAAATTGCTCAAGCGCCACGGGTTGACCGTGAACGACATTGACCTGTGGGAGCTCAACGAAGCCTTTGCCGTGCAAGTGATCTATTGCCGTGACAAGCTGGGTATCGACGATGACAAGCTCAACGTCGATGGCGGCGCGATTGCCATCGGCCACCCGTTTGGCATGAGCGGATCACGCATGACTGGCCATGCGCTGATTGAGGGCAAGCGGCGCGGCGCTAAGCTGGTTGTCGTCACCATGTGCATCGGCGGCGGCATGGGCGCGGCTGGGCTGTTTGAGGTCTGTTGAAGCAGAGGTCAAACAGCCACTGAAACCCACTTCATCGCCATTGTGATTATGTATTCCACTGTCTCGCTTTGCCTACTTCTTATTGCGAAGCTCGTCACAGGGTGTTCCCATAATGAGCGCCGATCCGGATGGAGAATATGATGCGGGCAGCGGTTTTCAAAGCAGCGAATGAGCCTTGGGGAATTGAAACGGTGGCCGACCCCGTTCCCCTCGCTGGTGAAGCGGTGATCAAAGTGGGGCGCTGTGGCATATGCGGCACCGATCTCAATA
>JAYVZY010000424.1:0-1619 GCA_043782885.1 Sphingomonadales bacterium
GGTGGATTGCTCCAGCCCACCCAAGCGCTTGATATGGGCAACTCCGGCACGTCTACGCGGCTGTTGATGGGGCTGGTGGCCTCGCACAACATAGCGGCCACCTTTGTTGGCGATGCCTCGCTCAGCAAGCGACCGATGGCGCGGGTGACTGAGCCTTTATCGCGTATGGGTGCAGTATTCACGGCATCTCCAGGTGGGCGACTGCCGTTGATGGTGCGGGGGGCCTGCCCCGCCGTGCCGATTGAATACCGCCTGCCGGTGGCATCAGCGCAGGTGAAATCGGCTGTCCTGCTCGCGGGACTGAACACGCCCGGCATCACGCGGGTGATTGAGCCGGTGCCGACGCGCGATCATAGCGAGCGGATGCTTTTGGGCTTTGGGGCACAGCTTGACATGGAGTCGGGCACCGATGGCGCGCGGATCATCTCGCTGCACGGTGAGGCGGAGTTGCAACCGCAGACAATCACCGTGCCGGGCGACCCCTCCTCCGCTGCTTTCCCCGTGGTGGCGGCCTTGCTGGTGCCTGGATCCGATATTATCGTGCACAATGTTGGTCTGAATGTCACCCGCTCTGGGCTACTAGCTACCCTACAAGACATGGGCGCGGACATCACATATACCGAAATGCGGGAGGTTGGTGGTGAAATAGTCGCCAACCTACATGTTAAACACTCTGTGTTGAATGGGGTTGATGTGCCATCCGTTCGCGTGCCCAGCATGGTCGATGAATTCCCTATCCTGTTCGTGGCGGCGGCGCTGGCGCAGGGGCGGTCCGTCATGCGCGGGCTGGAGGAATTGCGCGTCAAGGAGTCAGACCGCATTTCAGTCATGGCCGAAGGGCTGCGGGCGATTGGTGCGCGGGTCGAGGAAGTGGAAGATGGCCTCATCATCGATGGCACGGGCGGCGCGTTGCTCCCCGGCGGCGCAACCATCGCCACGCACCTCGATCACCGGATTGCGATGAGCTTTGCGGTGGCCGGGCTGGTGTCAACCAACGGCGTGACGATTGATGACATGCGGCCTGTCGCCACGAGCTTCCCGACGTTTGAGGCGATGTTGGGGGCATTGGGGGCTGCGCAATGACCTTCCCAGACATCATCGGCCTGCTCGGCAGCACCATCTTCATCGTAACGTATGCGTATGCCACGTTTTCCGACACGATGGATAAGGTGCTGTTCAACAGCGCAAATCTGATCGGATCGGTGTTGGTGCTCTACTCGCTCTCCGTGCGATTTAATCTGGCAGCAACGGTGCTGGAGCTCGCGTGGGCGGCGATCGCAATTATTGGACTGATTGTCGCGCTTCGCGCTAAAGCGAGGAACGCGCCATGGTCCACGCGGCCATAATCCGCAACTGGAGATCAGAAGCAAATCAATCTTGAGGTGCAGCCTTTGTCTCAGTTTTTGATTTGTCCGTGTTTGAAGGCTCAAGATTTCTGGCGGCGTCAGGGTGTTGAACCCAGTTCTCTGGATCGCTACGTGCGGCAGGAGCCGCGGGGATGCCAGCAGTTCTTTGCGTTTCAATGCGAGGAACGCTTGTGACCACAATGTCAGGGGCAGCCTTAGTATGCCTGCGGTGACTACTCGTATGGGAATAGGGATTCGACGATGTTGTCTTAT
>JAYVZY010000425.1:0-3107 GCA_043782885.1 Sphingomonadales bacterium
GCAACCATTGCCTTCCAGCGTCGATTTCGGCCAGCAAATATCGACGGCATAGTCGATGGCGAATGCAGGGCGAAACTGCTCGCCCTACTGCTCCCCCGACCACTTGGCGACGATTAAGCGGCCGCGAACATCGCTTTCTCAAGGTTGAGCCGCACCGTTTCAAAGAATTGTTCGGTCGTCTGCCACGCTTGATCGGGACCGATGAGGATAGCCAGATCCTTCGTCATCGCGCCGTCCTCCACGGTCTCGATGCACACCCGCTCCAGAGTCTCTGCAAAGGCCGTCACCTCTGGCGTGCCATCGAACTTGCCGCGATACTTCAATCCACCCGTCCACGCGAAGATCGACGCGATCGGATTGGTTGAGGTGGCTTTGCCCTGCTCGTGCATCCGGTAATGTCGTGTAACGGTGCCGTGTGCGGCTTCTGCCTCGATCGTCTTGCCGTCTGGCGACATGAGCACTGATGTCATCAGGCCGAGTGAACCAAAGCCCTGCGCGACCTGATCGGATTGCACATCGCCGTCATAATTCTTGCAGGCCCAAACGAACTTGCCCGACCATTTGAGGGCGGACGCCACCATGTCGTCGATCAATCGGTGCTCATACGTCAGATTCGCTGCTTTATACTGTGCGGCAAATTCCGCCTCAAACACTTCGGCAAATAAATCTTTGAAACGGCCATCATAGGCCTTCAAAATTGTATTCTTCGTAGAGAGATAAACCGGCCAACCACGACCCAGCCCATAATTCAAGCTGGCACGCGCGAAGTCGCGGATCGAATCGTCGAGATTGTACATCGCCAGCGCGACGCCAGCAGAGGGGTAATTGAAAACTTCCTCATCAATGACCCTGCCATCATCGCCTTCCCAAACCATGCGGAGCTTGCCGGGGCCAGGCACGAGAAAATCGGTAGCGCGATACTGATCGCCGAATGCGTGACGGCCGACGACAATCGGATCAGTCCATCCTGGAATCAGGCGCGGCACATTGCGGATGACGATGGGCTCGCGGAACACCACACCGCCCAAGATGTTACGGATCGTGCCATTAGGCGATCTCCACATCTTCTTGAGCTTGAATTCCTCCACGCGCGCTTCATCGGGGGTGATGGTCGCGCACTTCACGCCGACGCCATATTTTTGAATCGCTTTGGCCGAATCGATTGTGATTTGATCGTCAGTACTATCGCGCACTTCCACGGCGAGGTCGTAATATTCTAGATCAATATCCAGATATGGCAGGATGAGACGCTCGCGAATCCATTGCCAGATAATCCGTGTCATTTCATCGCCATCGATTTCAACAACCGGCGTTTTTACCCTAATTTTTGCCATTTGGAGTTCCCTAGAAGCCACGCTTGTATCGCCCCTAGAGCCGGATGTTCGTCCGATCAACAAATAGATGCGCGCGGTGTGGCGTTGAAACTTCAGCACTAAGCGCCTAATGCGGATAAATGGCTTTACAAATTCCGCACGGGTCCACCGCGGCTTCGGTTAAATGGCGTTTTCCCGCTATTCATCCCGAGGGCCGAAAATTCGTGATAATCGCAGGGGCAGTTGCGTTGGTCGCTTATACTTTTTTACCGGGATGGGTCGCGTGGCCACTCATTGGCATCACATTGTGGGTGGCGATGTTTTTCAGAGACCCGATCCGCACGGTGCCGATTGGTGACGATCTCATCATCGCGCCCGCCGACGGGCTGATCACCCTGATTCAAGACGTCACACCACCAAGTGAACTGGCTGGAGATGGCGGCGTTGGTACCGCAACGCTCACCCGCGTATCGATCTTCATGAGCGTGTTCGATGTTCATATTCAACGCGCACCGATTGGTGGCACTGTGCGACGCGTCGTCTATATCGCAGGAAAATTCGTGAATGCAGACCTCGACAAAGCGAGCGAGGACAACGAGCGCCAGCATTTCCTCATCGAACGCAGCGATGGTTTGGTTGTTGGGTTCACACAGATTGCCGGGTTGATCGCGCGCCGGATCATGGCGTTCACCAAAGCGGGAGATATTGTCGCGGCTGGTCAGCGCGTGGGGCTCATTCGGTTTGGAAGCCGAGTCGATGTGTACCTGCCGCCGAATGCCGCGCCGCGCGTCGCCCTTGGGCAGCGAACAATTGCGGGGGAAACGGTGTTGGCGGTGCTCGGTGAAAAGTCCGCCGCGCGCGGCATCGCCCAATGAGAAAACGCTGCTCGAAGGGTGAACCTTGAGAAACGCTCGTCGCGTGCGTGTGCTCCCGATGCGCGCACTTATTCCGAATGCAATTACTGCACTCGCGCTGTGTTCTGGCCTCACGGGGATACGCTACGCCATCAGCGGTGAGTGGGAGCGCGCCGCTCTCGCTATTCTCTTCGCAGCAGCGTTTGACGTCCTCGATGGCCGGGTAGCGCGCATGCTCAAAGGCACGAGTCGCTTCGGGGCCGAGCTCGACTCACTCTCAGATGTCGTTGCATTCGGCGTTGCCCCTGCGCTCATCATGTTTCTCTGGAGCCTTCAGATCATGCCACGTTTTGGCTGGATGGCCGCGCTGGCTCATGCCGTTTGCTGTGCGCTGCGGCTCGCGCGGTTCAATGCCCAGCTCGATGCCGAAGAACTCCCGTACAAACGCGCTGGGTTCCTCACCGGCATTCCGGCACCAGGCGGCGCAGGTATTGCCTTGATCCCACTGTTTGTATGGCTGGCAGCCGGTGGCTGGGGTGATCACGGCCTGACGTTTGGCACCACAGTGCAGTCCATCGCGCACAGTCCTTTGATCGTCTCTGCTCTCCTCATCCTGAGCGCCTTCCTCATGATCGCCAACCTCCCCAGTTGGTCGTGGAGAGTCTTTCGTATTCCTGCCCGCTTCCGGCTGGCAGCGTTGCTGGGCATTACACTTCTGTTCGGCATCGGTTTCACTCAGCCTTGGGACACGCTAAGTGTAATTGCGATAGGATACACGTTGCTGATCCCGTTAGCCTGGTGGCGCTACGCAAAGATCCAAGCCCGACGCGCGCACATGACGGCGCATTAAGCCGGGATTTCTCTGCCGCATCAGTATCAGTTTCGCCGACGCGTCACTCAAACGCATAAAAAATTGCGCGTTAATGCCCAGAGCATCAGC
>JAYVZY010000426.1:0-3105 GCA_043782885.1 Sphingomonadales bacterium
CATGATGCGCCTCCCTTAAAATTTTTCGGGCTGCGCCAGCACGGCGAGCAGATATACCAGCACGATTCCAGCGACGATCGCGCCGAGCCATAGGTCCAAAGTCATGATACAGCCCTTTCGAATTGGGCCTGCAATGCGCGCGACAGACGTTAAGGCGCGAGAGGGAATTGCCGCAAAACGCATAAAGCGAGCGTAAAATTTCTGGCGAGCACGCGAATATTACATTTGCAACACACTTATTTCTGTCTAGGTTTTGCTGAACAAACGACCGCTAATGGGAACCATTGTCGACTGTCTGGACGTCAGCTTTGTTCGCGACTGCTGACTATCAGTTCCGTATCTGCCGCTGGTCGCGCGCGATGCGAGGGCCCTCAACGAATCCGTATATGATCCCGCCGATGCTCAGAGTAGCAAGCGCCCCCAATGCCAAGAAGGTGCCGGGATTGGGGCCGATGACATGTGCTTTGGCCAGAGCCACTCCGGCAGGTCCAGCGATGATCGGGAGGATAACCCATGCCGCTTTTTGCCTCTGCATGCCTTCGTCTCCTCTAATCCGTTGCGGTGGAATTATGCCAGCTTTCGAATTGAATGCAATGCGGAGCGTCAAAGTTGACGTGGAACGGCGATGTCTGTGGCGTTACACGCCGAGCGATCTTATCATGCCGATGGTTGCCAGCCCAAAGCCGAGTTTTCTCGCCTATACTGTGCGTTAAACTTGCCTCGAACTCTCCCGTATAATAACCCTCGCGCATCATGACTTTACACAGCGGAGTTGAGAAGATCGAGTCGGATAGGCTCATCCTGCGTCGCATGAACAGCTCAGATTTGAGCTATTTCGTCGCGATTCACTCAGATGTAGACGTCGCGCGGTATATAGGCGCAGGCCGGCCACGTTCGGAAGCGGAGACGCAACAATGGTTTAACGACATTGTCGCGAGCTACGAGAAGTCAAATCTTGGCCAACTGACCATCATTCGCAAGTCTGATGGCGCTCTGCTTGGGCGTTGCGGACTGAGTGATGCGGCAATTGAGCGGCAGGACCGAACCGACGCGCCGCGCAAAGGGTGGTTCTTCAGCACGCATGTGCCTGCCGGGATCGATTTTGAGTGCGTGCCCGAGCTTGGGTATACGCTCGGTAAAGAGAATTGGGGCCAGGGCTATGCATCCGAAGCAACGCGCTGCGTTTTTCAATACGCACGCGGCGCTCTGAATTTCGAGACGATTATGTCGGTTATACATGCGGACAACGCAGCGTCGCTCGCTGTCGCTAAGAAATTTGGCGTCGCCTATGTTGACCGTATCGAAATGGCGGGCCGGTCGTTTGATCGTTACCATTGGCCAATGACTCAGACTTTCTAACGCCGAGCACGCGGGCTTAGTAAGCAAATTCAGTGTGACGGTGTTGCCTTCCGCCGCCGCCGGCGGCGCAGGCGATATTTGCGACTAGCACGCCAGCACAAAGGCCATACCTGTGACAGACGTGAGGGAAAACGGCATAAATTCTCTGATCTCTGCAAGCATTTAGGCGAGCCGACGCGCAACGTTGTGCACACGGCTATCGCTCCCCAAAAATATTCTGAAAATCAACAAAAGGTTCTGAAATCCGCCCTTCGAGGCGGGGAGATGAAGATCTGAGAGGAAAGGAAAAAAGGATTTCCGATCGACCTCAGGTCTTCGTTTAACCCTAGATATAGGAATCTAAAAATCATGAAATACACTCAAAAACCGCGCGCCAGCGGAGACGCGCACGCGTTTGACCGCGTCGCCGTGCTGGACATCGAATCTCACGCACCCGAATTCGAAGGCGAGGGTTTCCCAGCCTGGCCGTTGCACCGGCCAATTTGCGCGAGCGTCTTGACGGCAGATAGTTATGAAGATGGCGTTGTGAGCTTCATGCTTCAAACGATCATGTTCCCGAATCGCGAAGCAGAGGCACTCACGGAGCTGGAACGCTTATTGGAAAGGCGCACTTTGGTCACATTCAACGGTCGCGGCTTCGACCTACCGGTCCTGGCTCTCACGGCCATGAAACACCGAAAATTTGATACTTCAAATCTCAGCTCCATTTGGCGCGCCAACCGCTACGGCGGTGCCCATTGCGATTTGGCCGATCAGTTCGGGCAGTTCGGCAGTGCCCGAGGGGCAAGTTTGGCAACACTTTGCGCAGCGTTGGATATACCGGTCAAAACCAGCGTTCATGGTGATGAGGTTGGCAAATTATACGACAGCGGTGAGATCGAAACCATCAAACGATACTGTGAGGAGGATGTGCTCGCAACCTACCTCCTCTTCCTCAATTGGATCGCGCTGCGTCATAATGATCCAGACCTTCTTGCGGCAGGTTGTGCAAGTCTCGCACGCCATGTCGAAGCGGAGGGGCTCGAACATTTGTTGGGTTTTGCGCAATTCAGCCGGACGTCGTGGGCGCACGAAGAATTGAAAAAGCGGATGGCTCGGCATCTGGTTCGTGATCTGAAGATCGCCGCAAGCCGAGATCATGCGCGCCCCGCTCTCGGCATCATTGGTGACGATGACGATGATGAGGATCAGATTCCATTTTGAGTAATCAACTGCGTTTGACGATGAAGTGCCAGCCAAAGCTGGCTGGCCACACTCAATAGCGTCAAACCTTGGGCCAAAGGCCAACTCCTCAAAATCTATAAAAACAAAACCCGCGCACGCGCACCAAAAAGGACTTTCGAATGACACTTAACTACCCCCAAAAGCTCAGCATCCTGAGCATCTCAACCCGCTGGCATTCCTCCGAACAGAAATACTGGTTCGCGGGTTATCATTTGCTCAACGTCGATTGGGATGGTGACGAGCATTGGGCACATTCAAGCGCGCAGCATATCGGATTCGGGCTCGATTCGGCGCACCTGAAGCTCGAAGGCCTGGGCATGCGCCTCGATGCTGAACGCCATCTCATTGGCTTCAAGCTCGATTTGGACATCCATCGGCTGTGCCGCCATGCCCGGCTGGCTGATCATCCTGAAACGCTGCTTAATTTTGCCACAACCTTGGCCGCGTGCATCGAAAACAGCATCGATCTGTGCGACCAGTTTGGTGGCCATGCGGCGAGCCTTGCTGCCATGTCCGAGCTAC
>JAYVZY010000427.1:0-2307 GCA_043782885.1 Sphingomonadales bacterium
ACCAAGGCGCCGTCGTTCAAATGGGGTGGCTTTGCAGAGGCGACACTGGGCAATTATGGCGAAATTCTCGCCAAGGCCAAGATAAACGCGCCACTGAGCGATACACTGGCCGTGAGCCTCTATGGCAGCGTTGATCAGCGCGATGGCTATACGCAGAACATCACGCCCGGCGTTCCCGGCAAGGTTAATGATCGCAATCGCTGGTCGTTGCGCGGTGATCTGCTCTGGAAGCCGACCGACAACTTCTCGCTGCGCGTCATCGCCGATTACAACAAGATCAACGAAGTGTGCTGCACCGCCGTTTCGATTTTCTCGGGGCCAGCGACCGCAGTTGTGATCAATAAAGTGCTCGGCAAAGCAATTTCAAGTTTTGCGACGAACCCCTATCAAACAACATACAACCGCCTTCCGACCAACTATCTTATCGGTAAGGGCATTTCTGGGGAGGCGAATCTTGGTCTTGGCTGGGCGAAACTGACATCAATCACCGCCTATCGTGAGCAGCAATATGATACGTCGCAAGATGTTGATTTCACAGCCGCCGATTTGGCGAACCAAACGTCATCGGATGTTTATAAAACCTTCACACAAGAGTTTCGCCTGACATCAACCGGCAAGGGGCCATTGAGCTGGTTGGTTGGCGCGTTCTATGCCAACGAGGATATTCAGACGGGAACCAATATCAATTATGGCAAGGATTCCTATAATTATTTGAATACATTAGTTCTCGGCGCAACTGGTGGCGCGGCTAGTATTACTGGAATTGAAACCGCGCTCAGTGGTTTTAATCCGGCGATCATTCCGGGTAAATTTTTCTTCCAACCCAACCAAGGTATCTCTGACAATTGGCACATGAAGGACACCTCCTTCTCAATTTTTGGTCAAGCAGACTATAAGATACTTCCACAACTCACTTTGACAGGTGGTGTCGCTTATCTGCATGATCACAAAGCCGTGGTCTCGAACGTTGTTCTAAATGATCCGTTTTCGTTGCTCAATCTCAATGCTATCGGCGCTGGCGGACTCACTAGCGTTCAGTTCTTCAAACCTCCTGTGAACGTTCCACATGCAGCGCTCACCCTCAATGCTGCTGATCCATTTGGTCTTTTCGACGGAACGCAACGGCTCATTGGTCTTTATGGTGCCTCCATCCCAGCTGAAAGTGGCATCCTGAACGGCAGCAAGGTAACATTTACCGGACGGCTGGCGTATGAAGTCAATAAGCATTTCAACCTTTATGCCAGTTACTCAACAGGATGGAAGGCCGGAGCTTACGGCTTGTCAAATGCAAGCTCGCCGCCAGATGCCTCCGGCTATGGCCGCAGTGTACAGCCTGAGAATCTGACGGTGTATGAATTGGGCCTCAAAACACGCTTCCGTGGTGGCTATGTCAATATTGCGGCGTTTAGCGAAATCGTTAAGGGCTTCCAGAGCAATGCGTTTACCGGCACCGCCTTCGCGCTCACGAATGCTGGTCAGCAATCGGTCAAGGGTGTTGAGTTTGACTCGTCGTTCGCGCCAGTGCGTCCCTTGGTGCTCGGGTTGAATGCCACGTATCTTGATCCGAAATATGACAGCTTCTTACGGGCGTCATGTGCGGCCCAGCCCACGATCAATCCCTGTGCGACAGGCGTGTTCTTCCACGACCTCTCTGGTGTAACGCCAGCGGGTATCCCAAAATGGTCAGTATCGGCATCAGCCGTCTACACGCAAGATTTTGGTCATGGCTATGCCGGCTATGTTCGCGGCGAGTATGATTATGCGAGCACGTTCCAGGTCAACGATACGGTTCCAGCGGTTTATGGCTCGTCTGGCGTGAGTGTCGTCAATGCCAGTGTCGGTTTTTCGACGCCGTATAAACTGGATGTGACCTTCTGGGCGCGGAACTTGACGCAGGATACGTCCTACATCGCCACGTTCCAGACGACGATTCAAAACGGCAGCTACTCCGGCTATCCAACCGAACCGCGCCGTTATGGTGTGACGATTCGCAAGGCGTTTTAAGCGCATAGCGGTTGCGCTCATCCCCTCCTCGGCCTAACCGGAGGGGATGAGCCAGCCTGTTTTTGTAAACCCTGAACCCCCGTATTTGACGTCCCTCAACGCGCCGCAGCGTGAAGCGGTGTTGACGAGCGAGGGCCCAGTGCTGATGCTTGCAGGTGCGGGCACGGGGAAGACGGCGGCGCTCACTGCGCGGCTCGCGCACCTCGTTCATTCGCGCAAAGCCTGGCCCTCGGAGATTCTGGCGGTCACCTTCACCAACAAAGCGGCGCGCGAAATGCGCGAGCGGGTGCGCGGACTGGTGGG
>JAYVZY010000428.1:0-1523 GCA_043782885.1 Sphingomonadales bacterium
GATGGGCGACATAGACGCACAATTAAGATAATGAATATCACGCGGGATGGCGAAGCGGTGGCGCTGCAAAGGAATTTGGCTCATGCGCAACTTTCATCACAGAGCGAACACTGGTGCAACCGATTATCCAGTTTAGGTGCCGGAGCGGACTCCGGGATATAATGAAATTGTAAACCAACCTCTTCCGTTTGCGCGATACGCGTCACAGATTCATCTGCCACCGGGTGCCCGGTTATGTCGGCGCGTCTCCGAACCGGACGCTGAAAATTTCGTGCTATTTGTGCGCAGAATCCCCGCAGTTGGCCAAATATGCTCGGGGCGATTTGGAATCAGCGACACTGTGAGGCGGACGGCGCTCTAAGCGCGTCACACAAGGAACTCGTCTTATGGCCTTATTGAATGCTCCGCATTCGGGGAGAGACCAGTGAGGAAGAGAGTGAGGCCCGAGGCCCGAGGCCCACCAAACGCCATGCCAGATGGACGAAGATAGCAGACTTAGCCTGATGGCAACATTTTTATAACGGTGATACGGAATGTGCGCTATACATCCCCGGTAAGCTTAAGGATCGCACTGATGACCGCCGACACCAGCCACACAGCCAAGCAAATGCTTAACAAAGTGCCCGAGGTCACGCTCTACTTCTGGGTCATCAAGATCATGGCGACGACGGTGGGTGAGACCGCCGCCGACTACCTCATCTTCAACCTGCATATGGGCTTGACCACGACGTCGCTGATTATGGGCGTTCTGCTGTTGGCGGCGCTTGCGCTACAGATTTTGTTGCGTCGGTATATCCCGGTGGTCTACTGGATCGCGGTTGTGCTGCTGAGTATCTTCGGCACGCTGATCACAGACAATCTTTCGGATAATTTTGGTGTCGCGCTGACTACGTCAACAGCGCTTTTCAGTGTGGCACTGATCGCGACGTTCGCTGGATGGTATGCCAGCGAGAAAACACTGTCGATCCATTCTATCGTCACCACCAAACGTGAGATATTCTATTGGACGGCGATCTTGTTCACGTTCGCTCTTGGCACGGCATCGGGCGATCTCGTCGCCGAAGGGTTTCACCTTGGATATGCGATCTCAGCATTGATCTTTGCGGGGATCATTGTAGCGATTACGGTCGCGCATTATGCCTTCAAGCTTAACCCGATCGGAGCGTTCTGGATGGCTTATGTGCTCACCCGCCCGTTCGGTGCGTCGTGCGGCGATCTGCTCTCGCAACCCAAAACCAATGGTGGCATGGGGCTCGGCACCGTTGGCACGAGTGCGTTGTTTCTTACGGTTATTCTTGCCTTGGTGAGTTATCTCTCGGTTAGCAAACGCGATACCCTTGATCGAAACGGGTGATCGCGCCGCTGGAGGCGATGAATGAGGTCTGTAACGGCTCCCAAGCCTGCCATACACCATGACTGCAAGACTACGCTTATCGTGGAGGTGAGGCTGCCTTTGAAGGTCAGCCTGTCTCAAATCTCGGCTTAATCATCATCGTCTTGACGCCATTCGTGATGACCGCGAC
>JAYVZY010000429.1:0-1953 GCA_043782885.1 Sphingomonadales bacterium
CCCGTATTGCCGAAGTGCTGAATCGTAAGCGTAGTCTGTCCATTGGAATGATTCGACGCTTGCACGACCAAATGGGCATTTCCGCAGAGATTTTAATCCAGCCTTCGCGCAAAGAGGCGGCGTGAGGCCCGCCCCAGCTACGCCTGCACCGACATTTGCCGCAAATTACCTGTCTTTGCACGCCAGAGCACGAAGCGTAGTCTGGCGTAGCGCCGGTCTCTTTTGCTCGATGACGCATTCTGCGAATATGGCGAGATGTCACGCCTGCCCAACAATGGCCTCCCAACTCTTTCCGAGCAGCTTGAAACGCTGCTCGGATCGCCGTGGCCGTTTGAAGGCAGACCACCCAAGCATGACCTATCCGCATGGATTGTTGCGGACGACTGGCCCAAGCATGTCCCTGTTACGGAGACGGAGGTTGACGTGTTCGAGGCATGGTTTGGCGACCTGCTCGACGAGATGCTCGGCCCTTGCCCATGAGTTGAGGAGTTTGCCGCTATGACTGTGCCTTCGAATGGCATTCAAACCCGCGCAGCTCTCTATTTGCGCGTCTCGACAGCACGGCAGGCCGAGCATGACGTGTCCATTCCCGATCAACGCAAGCAGGGTGAAGCCTATTGCACATCACGCGGGCTTGAACTGGTCGATACCTTCGTCGAGATGGGAGCGTCAGCCACCAACGACCGCCGCCCCGAATTTCAGAGGATGATTGAGGCAGGCATCAGCAAGCCAGCCCCGTTTGATGTGGTGGTCGTTCATTCGTTCAGCCGCTTCTTTCGCGATCATTTCGAGTTGGAGTTTTACGTCCGCAAGCTCGCCAAGAATGGCGTGAAACTGCTCTCCATCACCCAAGAGATGGGGGATGACCCGATGCACGTCATGATGCGGCAGATCATGGCGCTGTTCGACGAATATCAATCGAAAGAGAACGCCAAGCATGTGCTTCGCGCCTTGAAGGAGAATGCGCGCCAAGGCTTTTGGAATGGCGCGCTCCCGCCGATTGGCTATCGCGTGGTCGCCGCCGAGCAGCGCGGGGCCAAGATCAAAAAGAAACTCGAAATCGACCCGCTCCACGCCGATACGGTGCGACTGGCGTTCAACCTTGCCCTTCATGGCGATGGCACGTCAGGGTCAATGGGTGTCAAGGCCATCACCACTTATCTCAATGCTAATCGCATCTTTACGCGCGACGGCGGACGTTGGGGGATTGGCACAGTTCATAGGATGCTGACCCGCCCGACTTACATCGGACGCCATGAGTTTAATAAACGCGGGAAGACCAATCAGCTCAATCCGATTGAGGATGTTATTCCGGTCGCGGTGCCCGCTATTATCGATCAGGCGACGTTTGATGCGGTGCAAGTTCGCATGAAGGCGCGCAACCCCAAAGTGACGCCGCCGCAGGTTGTTGGCGGACCGACTTTGCTGACTGGCCTCATTCATTGTGCCAAATGCGGCGGAGCCATGACCATCCGCACGGGTAAGGGTGGACGTTATCGCTATTACACCTGTTCGACCAAAGCGCGGCAAGGGCCAACCGCTTGTGAAGGTATGACCGTGCCGATGGAAAAGCTCGACACTCTTGTTGCCAATCATCTTGAGAAGCGTTTGCTCAATCCAGCGCGGCTTGAAGAAATCCTGTCCACCATTCTCGATAGGCGGCAGGAACGCACCGAGCGCAAACAAACCCATATTGCTGAATTGAACAAGCGCGCCACCGAAACCGATTTGCGTCTCAAACGGCTTTACGATGCCATCGAGAACGGGGTTGCCGATCTGGATGACCCAGACCTCAAAGTTCGCATTGCCAGCCTCAAGGCGACTCGAGACCAAGCACGCATTGATGCCGACCGCGCCTCCGCTTTGCTCCAAACCGTCAGCCAGAAATCAATCACACCCCAGATGCTGCAGAAGTTTGCCAGCACAGCACGCGAACGGATGCGGGTGGACGGT
>JAYVZY010000430.1:0-2216 GCA_043782885.1 Sphingomonadales bacterium
GATCCCCGCTTTTCTGCCACGCCTGAGCAGCTCAAAGCCAAGGGCATCACCGATTTCCAAATGAATTATGCTTTGGAAACGCTCAATCGCCTCGCAAAAACACCAACTGGGCTGGCAAAGATGGGCGCAAAGTAACGTGAAGAACCGCGCACACTGGATCGCGTTGCTGCTGCCCGCCGCATTAATGGTGGGTGCGTTGGGGAGCCAATATGTTGGTGGCCTTGTGCCCTGCGAGATGTGCTGGTGGCAGCGCTGGCCGCATTATGCCGCGATTGGGCTGGCGCTGCTCGCCTTTGCCGCGCCGCAGGGTATGGTGCGACGGCTGCTGATTGCTGGTGCGGCTGGTGGCATTCTCACAAGTGGCCTGATTGGCGCGTATCACGCGGGGGTCGAATATCATTGGTGGATCGGCCCGACCCATTGCACCGGCCCTGTCGCCACAAACTTTGATGATCTGTTCAAAACTAAAATTGTGATGTGTGATCGGCCGCAATGGACACTGCTCGGCGTTTCACTGGCGGGGTTCAACGCGCTCATTTCGGTGGGCGGCGCGCTCTACGTGTTCCGCTTACTCCTAAAGGCTAGAAAATGATCAAGACCGATGCGATGATTCGCGTGAATCAGGCCGGCGAATATGGAGCCAAGCGCATTTATGCTGGCCAGCTCGCGGTGATGGGCAATTGCCACGCCAGCGCCTCAACGATTGCGCATATGGCCGCGCAAGAGGAGCGCCATCTGGACGCGTTCAACACCATGATCGCCAAGCGCGGGGTGCGGCCAACCTTGCTGCAGCCGTTCTGGCATGTTGCGGGCTTTGCGTTGGGTGCGGCGACTGCGTTGATGGGGCCAGAAGCGGCGATGGCGTGCACGGCGGCAGTCGAAACCGAGATCGATCGGCATTATACCGAGCAGCTTGAGGAACTGGGCACAACTGATCCGGAACTCAGCGCGGCCGTGATCGATTTTCAGGCCGACGAGCTGGAGCACAAGGCAACCGCGCTCGCGCAAGGCGCAGAACGCGCACTCGGTTATCCTTTGATGTCTGCCATCATCCGCGCCGGATGCCGGACAGCGATTATGCTCTCCAAGGCGGTTTAGGGACATTCCCCGATTGACGAACGGTCATCGCGGGTTCATCTTCTCCGCGTCAAACTAGGAACTATGATGCGTTTTCTTCTTCTCGCCAGCACCGTGCTGCTCGCAGCAACACCGGACCTCGCGTCGGCACAATATGTCGATGGCGCCCTCGTTATTTATGGTAATGATAAGCGCCCGACCAATAAGAATGGGGAAGAGATTACGGTGTGCGCGCGCCGGCCGGAGGGCGAACGGTATCGCATTCCGAAGGAGCTCCGCACCGGCGGCAAATTCTTTGCCGAGAGCCAGAGCTGGACAAAGCGCTCTGAAAGCACGCTCGCGACCGGGAATACGGGTATCGGAAGCTGTTCGGCGGTTGGGCCAGGCGGCTTCACGGGCTGTATGAACCAGCAGTTCCGCTCGGCGCGGCAGGCGAAGAAGGAAGACAAAGCAGCCGAGACGGCGGTGCCCTGATCCGTATTGACGGGCCGTTCTACTTCCCCACCACCACAGTCCCAAGATGTACGCTCGGCGTTTTGTCTCCCACACTCGCCACCAACCCCAGCTCAGCGCCCAGCTTGAGCGCCTGCGCGGAGAGCTTCCCAATCCGCACCGTATAGCGGCCATAGGGCACCGTCTCGAACAGCAGATAGCCATCATATTCCGAGCGCGTATGGGCCGCCACATGGCCTGAGCCATCCACCAGCTCAACATCAACCCCTTCCAGCCGCCCGCCGCCCGCGCGCGTGAGAGTGCCATCAACTTCGCCCGATGTTGCCACCGCCAGCTCGATGTCTTGCAATATACCGGGGCGGGGGGTGATAACGAGGCCAGGGCCTTCGGGCTGCATGAGCGGATCGGCCAATGTTGAGCCATCTATTCCGACGAGAATGGGGATAAACGGCTGCAACCCATCAACGATCACCTCACCCTGTTCGTTCGTCGCGTCGGTCACCGGCACGCGGCCCGTCGTGACTTGAACGCCTTTCTCCCAAGGCTCGCCCGCATCGTGCACACCGTTGTGATTGAGATCGCGGAATACGCGCACGCGCACCGCGCCGTGCGCCGCTTGCTTTTCCGCCGTCATGCGGATGCCGCCATGACCATTGCCGCCAAGGCTGAATGCCAGACTGAGACCA
>JAYVZY010000431.1:0-1763 GCA_043782885.1 Sphingomonadales bacterium
CAGCGCCGAGTACTGATGATGCGCACGTTGCCGCGCTCGAGATGCGCCTCGCGGAGATTGATCGCCACGCCGTCGCCGCGGCTGATCAAGCGTCTCGTGCTGAAGGGTTGTTGATTGCCGCTGCCGCACGCCGCGCAGTGGATCGTGGGGTTGCGCTGGGATATATTGAAGGGCAACTGACGGCGCATTACGGCACCAGCCAGCCACGCGCCGTCGCCAACATCATCGCTGCCTCACACGCACCTGTCACGCTCGATAGCCTGCGGGCAGGGTTGGATGGCGTGATGACGGAAGCTGCCCCTGCCGCAAACCCGAATGATTGGTGGGGTCGCGTGCGGGCGAGCTTCTCTGGCTTGATTACGGTGCGTAAGGCGGGACAGCCCTCCACCGCCCCAGATGAGCGGCTCAACCGCGCGCGACTTGCGCTCAGCACCGGTGCCGTCGAGAACGCGCTTGCTGATGTAGCACGCCTGCCCGGTGGCGGTACGACCAATGCCTGGATGACCAACGCTCGGCGCTATATTGAGGCGCACAGCGCACTCGATGTACTGGAAGCGGCGGCCTTGACGCGGCCGGAGGTCAGCAAAGTGGCGCCCCCTCCGCCCGTCGCGCCACCGCCGCAACCTATTGCCGAGAACGCCGCGGGATCGATTTAGCATCATTGCTTACAGCAGACCAAATCTCAGCGCGATTGAAGCCCTATTTCGCCAGGACGCTACCCAAGGGTGCAGTCGCGCCAAATAGGAGCCACACGCGCTGCTACGGGCATTCTGGATCCCATTTGGTTATTTGAACAAGATCACGACTGTCAGATTTCAGAGCAGTGCCAGCTAGCTCTTGGTCTTAAAAACCCTTAAGGCCCGAGCATGACCGACTTCTCTGCCCTCATCGCTGCCGATACTGGCCAACCCGCCCGCTCCGTTCAATTGCTCACCACCGACACGCTGACCGAGTGGCTGAAGGCGCAACCCGCGCGCGCGCGGGCTGCCGTGCGCGCTGCGCGCTTCACCGCGAGCGCCGGTGAGTGTCTGGTTGTCCCGGGCGATGGGCCGGATGACTGGTCGGCGGTGCTCGGTGTGAGCGATGCGTTGGCACTCACGCCCTGGTGCCTCGCACCCGCCGCCGAGCGTTTGCCAGAAGGCGTGTATCGCCTAACAGACGGTGCACCCGATCTGGCAGCGCTCGGCTGGTTGCTCGCGCAGCACCTATTCACGCGCTACAAAAAGGCTGAGAACGCTGCTGGCCCGCGCGTTCTCCTTACGTCGCAAGTGGCGCAGATTTCCGGTATGGTCGCGCAGGCGCAAGCCACTGCATTGGTGCGCGATTTGGTCAACACGTCCGCCGCCGATATGGGGCCAGCTGCGCTTGAGAAAGAAGCGGCGCGGCTCGCCAAAGCGCATGACGCTGTGGTCACGATCACGAAGGGCGACGCGCTCGCGCAGGGCTACCCGCTTATTCACGCCGTTGGTCGGGCCGCACATCCGCAACATGCCCCGCGCCTGATAGAGCTTGAATGGGGCAACCCAAAACACCCGCGTCTCGCCATCATCGGCAAGGGCGTGACGTTCGATTCAGGCGGGCTCAACCTCAAGCCGGGTGGATCGATGCGACTGATGAAAAAGGATATGGGGGGAGCGGCGCACGCGCTCGCGCTCGCAGGGCTCATCATGGGCGCACGGCTCAAGGTGCGGCTGCATCTGCTGGTTCCCGCCGCAGAGAATGCGATTGCGGGCGATGCCTTCCGCCCCGGCGATGTGCTCATC
>JAYVZY010000432.1:0-6372 GCA_043782885.1 Sphingomonadales bacterium
GGGTGTCGGCCAAGATCATCGGCTGGCTGTCGGCGCTGGGTGCGGTTGGGATTGCGGCGGCGTATCTCTTTTACCCCGTTGCCACGCAGCGGATCAACAATTTCATCTTCGCGACCGGCGACACCTATCAAACGGATTCCGCGCGCGCGACGATCACGGCTGGCGGCTTTTTTGGCACGGGGCCAGGCGCAGGCGTGAAGAAGTTCCGCCTGCCCGAGGGGCACACCGATTACATCTTTTCGGTGGTGGGGGAGGAGTTTGGCATCATCGTCTGCCTGCTGATCGCCTGCTTATTCCTCGCGATTGTGGTGCGGGTGTTTTTGCGGCTGCTGGACGAGGAGGATAGTTTTCAGGTGCTCGCCGCCGCTGGCCTCGTCATGCAACTCGGCCTGCAAGCGCTCATCAACATGGCGGTGAATGTTGGGCTTGCACCCTCCAAGGGGATGACGCTGCCGTTCATCAGTTATGGTGGCTCCTCGATGATTGCGCTGTGCGCGGGCTTCGGCTTGCTGCTGGCCTTTACCCGCCGAAACCCGTATCTTACCCGTTCCCCCTATGTGGTGAAATGGAATAAGCGATGAGCGTGGCCCTATGAGCATTGTCAGACACTATGTTTTGGCGGCAGGCGGCACCGGCGGGCATATGATGCCTGCTTCCGCGCTGGCCGAGGAATTGGTCGCGCGCGGGCACCAGGTGGCACTGATCACCGATGCGCGCGGCGCGCAGATTCCGGGCCTGTGCCCTGATATGGCGGTGCATATCATTCCCGCCGGGCGGATCACCAAGAACCCCTTAAGCTGGCTCCCCGGCGCGCGCGCAATCATGGCAGGGCGCGCGCAATCGAAGCGATTATATGCGAGCTTTAAGCCCAGTGCCGTCATCGGCTTTGGCGGTTACCCCGCTTATCCCGCGCTCGTCGCCGCGCACAGCATGGGAATCCCTACGGCGGTGCACGAACAGAACGCTGTGCTGGGCCGCGTTAATCGGCAAGTGGCGGGCACTGTCGCCGCAATCGCGACGGCCTACCCCAACATCAAGCGCCTGCCCGATCATGCCCGCAGCAAGGTGCATCTGGTCGGCAATCCGGTGCGGGCGGAAGTCGCGGCGTTGCGCGATCTGCCCTATCCTGCACTCGATGGCGAGAGCGTGTTCCGTGTGCTTGTGACGGGCGGATCGCAAGGCGCGAGCATATTGAGCGCAGTCGTGCCGGACGGCCTCGGTCTTCTCCCGGTGCATTTTCGCCGCCGGATGCAAGTGACACAACAGTGCCGCGCAGAGGATATTGAGCGGGTGCGTGGCGTGTATGCGGGCCTTGGCATTCCCGCTGATTTGGCGATGTATATCAACGATATGCCCGATAAATTGAGTTGGGCGCATCTGGTGATTGGGCGCGCTGGCGCATCGACGATTGCGGAATTGACGGCGGCGGGCCGCCCGGCGATCCTCGTGCCTCTCCCTTCGGCGATGGACGATCACCAGACGTACAACGTGCGCGAGATGGTCAACGCCGGTGGCGCGCGGGCAATTGCGCAATCGGCCTTCACACCCATCGAGCTCGCCAAGCAAATGCAGAAACTGGGGTTGGAGCCGGATGCGCTCGCCAATGCCGCATCGCGCGCCAAATCGGTTGGCCACCCTCATGCCACGCGCGATCTGGCGGATTTACTCGAGGGGCTAGGACGGACGCCGGTGATGGATGGCCTGAAAGCGCAATCGAGTGCGCGCACACCGCCAAAGCCCTCCACTCGCACAGCCGGAGCCACAGCATGAAGGGCGTCGCGACCGACATCGGCACCATCCACTTTGTTGGCATCGGCGGCATTGGCATGTCCGGCATTGCTGAGGTGATGCACAATCTCGGCTACACCGTGCAGGGATCAGACATTGCTGAGGGCTATGTGATCGAAGGCCTGCGCCAGCGCGGGATCAACGTGATGATCGGCCATGATGCGGCGAACGTAAAAAATGCCGCCGTGCTCGTCACCTCCACCGCCGTCAGCCGCAAGACCAACCCAGAGGTGGAAGCGGCCTACGATATGCGCATCCCCGTGGTGAAGCGCGCGGAAATGCTCGCCGAACTGATGCGCCTCAAATCCACAGTCGCGGTGGCGGGCACGCATGGCAAAACCACCACGACCAGCATGATCGCGGCGATGCTCGATGCCGGCGGGGTTGACCCAACCGTCATCAACGGCGGTATCATCAACAGCTACGGTTCCAACGCGCGGCTTGGAGCGTCGGACTGGATGGTGGTGGAGGCGGATGAGAGCGACGGCTCGTTCCTGCGCCTTGATGGCACGATCGCTGTCGTCACGAACATCGATCCCGAGCATCTCGATCACTACGGCAGCTTTGATGGTGTGAAGGCCGCATTTGTGGACTTTATCGAAAATGTCCCCTTTTATGGCGCGGCGGTGCTCTGCCTTGATCATCCCGAAGTGCAGGCGCTGATCCCGCGCATTCGTGATCGGCGGATCATCACTTATGGTTTTGCCGCGCAAGCCGATATTCATTGCGCGCTCGTCACCCCCGTTCCCGGTGGCAATCATTTCGATGTCGTCATCCGCTCGCGGGATGGCAGCACGCGCAACATTCTCGGCATTCACCTGCCGATGCCGGGGCGACACAATGTGCAGAACGCGCTGGCGGCGATTGCCGTGGCGGTGGAAATGGGCTTGCCCGACACCACCATACAAACCGGCTTTGCAAAGTTCGGCGGCGTCAAGCGGCGGTTCACCAAAGTGGGTGAGGTGACGATGGGGAGTGCCCATGTGCCGATCATCGATGACTATGGCCACCACCCGGTTGAGATCAAAGCCGTGCTCGCGGCGGCGCGCGAAGGCGCAGCGGGGCGCGTCATCGCCGTCTGCCAGCCGCATCGCTACACCCGGCTCGGCAATCTGATGGATGACTTCGCACAGGCGTTCAACGATGCCGATATGGTCTTGATCACGCCAGTATATGCGGCGGGAGAAGCGCCGATGGAGAGCGTGAGCGCGGCAGCGCTGGTCGGTAAGATCAAGGAACGTGGGCACCGAAGTGCTGCGGAAATCGCCGACGCTGGGGCGTTAGCACAGGAGCTGGCGGGTGAATTGCGCGAGGGCGATATGGTCGTCTGCCTTGGCGCCGGCGATATTACCAAATGGGCCGCTGGGTTGGCAGATGCAGTGATGGCGGTGCGCGGATGAGTGTTCTCGAATTAAAACCCGCTCATCCCGAGCGAAGTCGAGGGAGCAGTTCGAGCGCAGCCGAGAACCAGAGCAGCGCGAACCTCGCCTTCGCTCGGCAGGGTGTCTCGACTTCGCTCGACATGAGCGGAATTATAGGACAGCTGTCGCCCAACGCCCCGCTCGCCCCGCTCGTCTGGTTCAAATCAGGCGGCCCAGCGGAGTGGCTGTTTGAGCCGAAAGATGTCGATGATCTGGCCACTTTCCTGCGCAACCTTGATCCAGAAATTCCCGTCTGGCCACTCGGCCTCGGCTCCAACCTCATCATCCGTGATGGCGGCGTGCGCGGCGTTGTGGTGCGGTTGGGGAAGGCGTTTGCGGGGATTATTCTTGACGGCATGACACTCACCTGCGGCGCTGGTGCGCCCGGCATCTCGGTCGCTTCCGCCGCGCGCGATGCGGGGATTGCCGGCCTCGAATTCCTGCGCGGCATTCCCGGCACAGTCGGCGGCGCGGTGCGGATGAACGCGGGGGCCTATGGTCGTGAGGTGAAGGACATTCTCGTCTCGTGCGACGTGCTGCTGCGGAGCGGGGAACGCCGCACTGTCGCGCTCCCCGATATGGGCTTCACCTACCGCCATTCGGCACTGCCCGAAGGGTGCATCGTGATCGCCGCAACGTTCCAAGGCGTGTCGGGCGACCCCGCCACAATCGGCGCGGAGATGGACAGAATCGCCGCCGAGCGCGAGGCGTCGCAACCGCTGCGCTCCAAGACCGGCGGATCGACATTCAAGAACCCCGAGGGCCGCAAGGCATGGCAACTCGTGGACGAAGCCGGATGCCGAGGCCTGACCATCGGCGGTGCGCAGGTTTCGGAGAAGCACACCAACTTCCTCCTCAACCTCGGCACTGCGTCGAGCGCGGACATCGAGGCGCTCGGCGAGGACGTCCGCAAGCGCGTCAAAGCGCATTCGGGAGTTGAGTTGCAGTGGGAAATTCAGCGGGTGGGGGAGATCAAGTGAGTTTGCACATCGCCGTTCTTATGGGTGGCTGGTCAGCCGAGCGTTCCGTGTCGCTCACCTCCGGCACCGGCGTGGCGGATGCGCTGGAGCGCAAGGGCTATCGCGTCACGCGCATTGATATGGATCGCGATGTGGCCGCCCGCATCGCCGAGGCCAAGCCTGATGTCGTGTTCAACGCGCTGCACGGCACGCCGGGGGAGGATGGAACTGTGCAGGGCATGCTCGATCTGATGGGCATCAAATACACCCATTCGGGCATGGTCACGTCGGTCATCGCGATTGACAAGGTGCTGACCAAGCAAGCGCTCGTGCCCGCCGGTCTTCGCATGCCGGGTGGCGCGATTGTGGAGAGCGAGAGCCTTTACGCCGCCGATCCGCTGCCCCGCCCCTATGTGCTGAAGCCTGTGAACGAAGGCTCCTCAGTTGGTGTCGCCATTGTGACCGCAACAAGCAATTACGGCAACCCCATCAGCCGCGACGCCAAAGGGCCGTGGCAGGAATTTGATGAGCTGCTCGCCGAACCGTTCATCAAGGGCCGCGAGCTAACGGTGGCGGTGTTCGGTGGCAAGGCGCTCGCGGTGACAGAACTCGTCACCAAAACGGGCTTCTATGATTTTGACGCCAAATACACCGATGGCCTCACCACCCACATCTGCCCTGCGAAAATCCCGTTGGATATTGCGAAAAACATGTTGGAAATGGCTTTAAAGGCCCACCAAACCCTCGGTTGCAAGGGTGCGTCGCGTTCCGATTTTCGTTGGGATGACAGTTTAGGTGAATCAGGTATTTATCTTCTGGAAGTAAATACGCAACCAGGAATGACGCCGCTCAGTCTAGTGCCAGAACAAGCAAAATATATCGGCATATCGTATGATGATTTAGTTGAAGCAATAGTGAAGGAAGCGCTATGAGTACAGCGGCTAAAATCAAACGCGGCGGCGCTCCGGCGCGCAAGCCGCGCGCCGTCGTCAAGAAGCGCAAGCCCGCGCCGCGCGGGCCAACGTGGCTGGACAAAGTGCTGATCGCGCTGCGGATCACGCCGGCGTTGATCCGCAAGGCCACGACCGTGCTTATTTTGAGCGTCGGCGCCGCGCTCGCTTTACTTGCAGCAACTTATATCGGCATTCCGCGCATGGCAGCAACACTTGCGGCAGATGGCGTGGCGCGCGCAGGCTTCGTAGTCAAGCGAGTGGAGATCACCGGCCTTGAGCACATGGATCGGATGACCGTTTATGGCATCGCGCTTGATCAGCACTCCATGTCGATGGCCAGTGTTGATCTGACTGGCGTGCGGCAGAAACTGATGGGTTACGGCTGGATCGCGGAAGCACATGTCTCGCGCCGACTGCCAGATACATTGGTGATTGATGTTGTTGAGCGCAAAGCGGCTGCGGTTTGGCAACATGCGGGCAAGCTCGCGTTGGTAGACGGCATGGGCGTGGTGCTGGAGCCACTCACGCCAGAGAATATGCCCGCCGATTTGCCGCTCGTCATCGGCCCAGATGCCAACAAACAATCAGCCGCAATGGCCAGCCTGCTCCGCCACGCCCCACGCCTCAAGCCGATGATAGCGGGCGCGACCTGGGTCGGTAATCGGCGCTGGGATTTGCGGTTTCAAACGGGCGAAGTGCTTGCCCTGCCGGAGGGTGAGGCGGCATCGGCATCGGCGCTGACCGCGTTCGCGCAAAAGGATGCGCAACATCCATTGCTCGGTAAGGGATATGCGCGGTTCGATACCCGTGACGGCGAGCACATCTTCATCAAACTCACGCAGGACAAAGCTAAAATGGCTGAGGAAAAATCGGCCACGCATCCCCAGATCAGCGCGCCCACCGCCGGCACGAAAATCGGCTGATTGGATGGCAGCTTCGCGCACAACAGGCATGATTACGGCCCTCGACATCGGCTCGTGGAAAGTCTCTGCGCTCATTGCCGAACAAACGGAAAGTGGCGAGATCAACGTACTCGGCACCGGCCAGCGCGAGAGCCGGGGCGTGCGGCGCGGTTATATTGCAGATATGGCCGCGACCGAGGCATCGATCCGAGAGGCAGTGGAACAGGCGGAGCGGATCGCGGGCACCAATATCGAGGATGTATGGGTCAGCTTTTCGGCGGGTGGGCTGGTCAGCAGCATTGCGTCGGTAGAAGTTGAGCTTGGCGGGCACCGGATCGAGCAGGATGAC
>JAYVZY010000433.1:0-7621 GCA_043782885.1 Sphingomonadales bacterium
CTGCCGAAACCGTGAAGAGCAGTGCAGCGCTCGCGCCCGCCAATAAAACCTTATTTTTCAACCGCATCAGACAATATCCCCACTGATAGCCCATAGAAGTTCGAGCAATTATAGCTCAATATAACACGATAATTGCTTGTCGTCAGCCAAGCGGGCGTGCCGGGCCCGTCGGGCTGAATGAGGCTCGCCATTTCTGTATCACGCATCATTTTGTCGCCAAGGGGCACGACGCCGCGCGCGCGCCACTCGCGCACCGGCAGATAGCGGCTCAACCGATCAAGCACGCGTTGGCAGGGCTGCCCCACATTGTTGCTGGCATAAGCGCTGGCATCAAATCCGGCGGGCACTACCGCGGGCACGGCCCAGGGCACATCACGCACCCAACCATGCGCACGAAAATAATTGGCAATCGAGGCCAGCGCATCCGCCTCATTGTTCCAAATGTCTATCCGCCCATCGCCATCACCATCTTTGCCGAGCAGCAAATACTGCGACGGCAAGAATTGCGGCAATCCGGTCGCCCCGGCCCAACTGCCGCGCAGAACCTCGCGCGGAATGCCGCGATCAATGAGCTTCAGCGTCGCGATAAACTCGGTGGTGAACAGGTCGCGCCGCCGCCCTTCATACGCCAGGCTAGCGAGCGCACGTGCCAAATCAAAGTTGCCGGTGAACGCGCCATAATTGGTCTCATTGCCCCAAATCGCAATCATGATCGATTCGGGCACGCCCGTTTCCGCCTCAATCCGCGCAAGGTTGCCGCGCAACAGCTGATACTTTGCGCGCCCGCTCGAAATCCTTTGGCCATCAACGTGGCGCCAGCGGTAGGGGGCGAATTTCGGGATCGGCGCATCTGGCCGTCCGCCTGGTTGGGCGCGATCCAGATCGACAACGCGCTGCTGAAATGTGAGCGTCGGCATCACAGCATCAACGGTGCGCTGCGACACTCCCTGCGCGTGTGCCAGCGCACCCAGTCGCGTCAAGAAAGCCGAAAAACCACCACTTTCCTGCGCATGAGCTGCACTAACCACCAACAACATCGTTGAGAAGAAAACAGCTTTCGTCGCGCGAACGACCAGCAAAAAGCATCTGAGCGGAAACAATCTCATGATCAGTCCCTGCCAGATAAAGAGCGCTGCGGGAATCCCCATTCGTCATCGGGCTTGCACAAAGCACCGTTTTCCCGTTATGCGCGCAGCCAAGCGGACAGGTGGCCGAGTGGTTTAAGGCAGCGGTCTTGAAAACCGCCGTAGGTGCAAGCTTACCGTGGGTTCGAATCCCACCCTGTCCGCCAACTACCCGTTTCCTGCGGTTGCGGCCTGTCGGGGACGGTGGACAGGATTTCTTCCAATCGCACAGGATTGAGTAGCGTTTTTCAAGATGTGCGGCAACAAGAGTGTCGAGCTTCTGCATCGGCGCGGTCATACCTTCGCAGGCCGTTGGTCCTTGCCGCGCTGTGGTCGAACAGGCGTAAGAGCGATAGCATCCACCCTTACTCGCGTTCCTCAAAGCGCCACTATATGTTGATCGTTTCACAAGTGATTCAGACATTGTTGCAAAACGACCGAGCCTTACCCCCGAAGCGCGTTTCGTCGCAATTAATGCCCGATCTGCGGTAGCGGTACACCCAGCACGAGCTTAAACACGAGATTGTCACGATTGCCGCCATATCCCTTGCCGATACCTGCGTTGACATCCCATTTGCCAAGATGCGTGTCGGCGACAAGATAGGTGGTTTGAGCTTCGGATCGAAATTGGCCGGGATCGCGCAGCGGGCCGAAGCCGTGATAACTCTCTGCGCCCAAGGTGAGACCCTTTGTGACCTTATATCCTGCCTTCACGTCCAGATCGAAAGTGACGGGGCTGTGTTGTGGGCCGTCGATTGTGAAATCAAAATTGCCGTTGGTCGCGAGCACGATACGCCCTTTGCGCCAACCCGCGATCATCTTGAGTTCACCGTTCCAAGGATTCTGATCTAACCGCGAACTGACCCGACCCACTTCAAGGTTCGCGCCCCAGTAAAAGCCGTCCTCTTTGCGCGGCGCGAGCCATTTGATCCGCATCTTCGCGCCTTCGAGGCGCAGCACACAGTCGGGCGCTATGGTCGCGAGCGGGAGATAGGCGCCAAGTTCGAAGCCATGTCCCAATCCCAGCGAAAACTCCGGAGTCAAACGCCATCGATGCAGCGCACTCTCCGCGCCAGGATAATCCACTGAAGCATCACCACTCAGGACATCGTTGACGTGAAGATCCAGCCCAATCTCACCTGGCCTGTTCAACTCGTCCATGTACACTTGCACCTCTTCGCTGGCGGCGTAGGCCGGTGCACTGAACGCAAATGGGATCGCGACAACCGATAAGCGTCTGAAGAAACGAATGTTTACCATCCTACTGCGTTAAAAGCTTGTAACTGAACCTAGGTTATTTTCAGCAGCTACCCATAAATCCGCATGAGGGCTAGGGCAATGGTTACGGTTGCGGCGCCACCTATGCGCGTGGCGATCTGCGCGAAGGGCATGAGTTGAAGCCGGTCGCACGCCGTCAGGATCGCGACATCGCCTGTGCCACCTTGGCTTGCGCGGCACCCGGTGACAATTGCGGCCTCTATTGGATACATGCCGAGCAGCCGCCCAACAAACCACCCCGTTGTCATCAGTGCCGCAACGCTGGCGACGATGGTCACCACGGTTGCCGGGGTAAAGGCGGCTATGAGCTTCTCCCAAGGCGTAAGCGACACACCAATCGCGAAGAGCAAGGGGTAGGTGACCGCTGTTGAGAAGAATTTGTAATAGGCATAGGCCCCAGCTTTGAGGTGTGGTGTCACGAGCCGCGCGAGGTTGAGAATGATCGCCAGGATCAGCATCGTGATCGGCCCAGGGAATTTGAACAGCGTCTGTCCGAGAAGGCCAATGAGATAGAGCGTCACCGCCGTTACACCGGCCGCCGCGACCTCTGCTGGCCCAATCTTGCTGTCGGGCTGCGCATTGAGCAGGCCAATATCATCATGCTCACCAATTTGTAGCGTGCCATAACCGGTCAGCGCTGGCCGTGTTCTCCCATAATGATTGAGCAGGCCCGTAAACACGATCGTGGTGAGGCTGGCGAACATCACCGAAGGCAGAAGGCGCGCGAGGAGCACGCCCTGATCTTGATGCAACATGCCCGCATAGCCAATCGACAGTGGAATTGCCCCCTCCCCCACACCGCCGCCCAAAGCCGGCACCAGCACGAAGAAGAAAATGTCGTGCAGTTTCATGCCAAAAGCACTGCCAACCGCGAGCCCCGTTGCAATCGCCGCCAGTGATCCTGCCACCATGGGCGCAAATATCTTGAGAAACCCGCGCACCAGCACCTGCCGATCCATGCTCAGCACCGAGCCGACAATGATCGCTGCAATATACAGAAAAAGAAACTGGCTGTCCTTGGTGAAGGTCGTGACCGACATGACGACGGATTTGGGCAGAACCTTGGCATAAACCAGATAGGAGGGGATGAAGGTGGCAAATATCGCCGCTGCACCCAGCGTTTTGATCACCGGAATGCGTTTCCCCAACTCGGCGCACGTGAACCCACCCACACCGAGCACCGCAATCATCACCGAGATGTCTGTTGGTAACTTGCCAAGCGCAATAAACGACCCCAAAACCACGATCAGGATGAGATAAATCGGCAAAGGAATGATGCCGATACTGAACGCGTGAAGGCTCAACCGCGACGGCGTGTCTTCCGTTGTTTCGACTTCGTTCATTGTCGCACTCCTATCGTTTCAAAATGAGGACCTAGCCTACCCTAAGACAGACCAGGTCCAAAACGAGGTTTCCGGGAAGAACCTCATAGCGTAATTATCGTCAGAATTTGAACCCAGCGGATACCCAGACCAACCGGCCGATCGCGCCCGCATTATATGTTCCGGTATCAGTGTTATTTTCAAGTCGCCATGCGGTTGAACCGTTAGACGCGCCCGCTGTTGGGCTGATGTTGGTGGAAATCGGCGGTTGGGTGTTGAGCAAATTGTTCACACCCGCCGTGATCGACACGCCTTTGCCACGTGATGATTTATCCTTGTTGGATGTCCAGCCCACGCGCACATCCCAAGAGGAGAACGAGTCAACATGACCAACAACAAAGCCAGCCTTATTGCCAAGCAACCCAGAACCAGCGTTATTTACAGGAACCGTCGCAGACCCATAGAAACCTGCACCACCCGCACCAATGTCAGCCACAGGGCCAATATAGGTGTTGGCAATACCGAAGTCCCACTGGCCATATTCCCAATCAAGCGAGGTGTACATCCGTAACCGTGGCAAGGTGCCTTGCGCGCCACTGCCTTGGGTTGTGGTGCCCGCATAATTATAGATCAACGTCACCGGATTGCTCACCGTGTTTCCGGGAATATATTCGTTTTGATACGTGATCAGATAGGCCAATTGGTTCGATAGGGTGATCGTGCCCACGTTGCTGGTGGGAATCTGATAATTTGTGGTGACGTTGAGGCTTTCAACCTTGATCAGACCAAGGTTGGTTGGCCGATCCACCACATACAGGTTATAGTTGCCGGTGTTCGCATCAATCCCGCCATTTGCAACAGTCGCGCCACTAAGATAGGTTGCCAACGAACCCGGCGTAGCAAATTTGGTGCTGCTGCCGAGGTTTTGATAGCCATCCACGGCAACGTTATTATAGAATTGCGAGGTGGAACCATTTATGTTCACATCGGCAAGGACGTTATTATAATTGATGCCGGTGATCTGCCCCGTTTCTGTCGCTTTGCTATACTCAAAATCAACAGTCAGGTGCGGAATAACATCTGGCTTCAGCACAACGCCGAGTGAATAGGATGTGGAGTGCGCGGGTTTCGCGTTTGGATTGTTGCCATCCTCTCCGAAAAAGCCGGTTTTTCCGTTAAATCCAAGCAACGCACTGCTGATCGGGCCACTTGCCACGGTGCGGAAGTTGAGCGGTTGGAACAACTGAACCAGTGTTGGCGCGGTGAACGACTTCGCAAAGTTACCACGGATCGTGATCTGGTGTGGCACCGGCTGCCAGCGGAACCCAATCTTCGGCACGGTCGAATCACCGGCATCACTGTAATGCTCGTGCCGCACCGCGCCGATCAGATCGAAATTGTAAAAACCTGGAATGTTGGTGGCTGCGCTGGTCAGTGGGATACGCACTTCGGCATATTCCGACGTAATTGTGCGCGAGGCACTGAACGGATCGCCCGAGAGCGCCGTGCCATTCTGCCCGGAGAGCAGGCCGCCGACATCACCGCCGGCAAGATTGTTATTAGCACCTGTTGCATTGTATCCAGCGAGTGCAGGGTTAGAATTGTTACTATACAAACCAATGCCGACGGCACCTGTGTTCGGGTTGACTCCGAGCAATCCGTTGGCTGGATTGCCGCCCTGATGCAGCCAAGCATTGGGGCTGAGAACAGATGACAATGCCTCACGCCGCCATTGCCCGCCAATCGCATACCCAATCTTGCCGCCGGGAAGCTCAAACGCACTGCCGCTCAATTTAGCGTCAAAGGCATCGAGCTTGCTCGTGCCGTGGAAGGTTTCGTTGGTCAACACATTGGCAAGCGATGCTTGATTGATCGCGCTACCCACGCCAAATGGATTGAGCGTGGGCTGGCAGACGAATGTTGCTCCATCTGCAGCCGAAAGCACGGAGCTATTACCCGCCGTGCAGCCCGCACCAGAAGACGCCGCAGATGCGCCCGATGCCAGCTTCAACACATTGGGACGATAAAGCACATTGCTGATCAGCTCATCGAGTGTATTCTCGCTGTGCGTATACCCAATTTCCCAATCAGCGCCCTTGCCGAGCGCAGCAATCTTGCCCTTTAGGCCAATCGTGCCGCGCAGGCTTTGCTCGCTGTTGGCGTAAGTGACCGGCGCGAGCGAGTCACCAAAATTGACCGAAACTGCGGAGGTGAAGGGGCTGACGGGAGAAGTCGGCAGAACCGCCAAGCCAGTCACAGTCGGCGCATAAGAGCCAAAACTCTCATTCTTGGCATACTCAAAATCACCAAACAGCTCAACCAAATGCGCGCCGCCAGACAGGTCGCTCGTCAGATTCGCGGTAATCGCCTTTTGCTGCATTTGTAGTAAGATGGTGCTATATGACGACAGGTCATGCGTCCCCGTCACACCCGTGTTGATTGCCGTACCAACCGCTGCACCCGCATTGACATATTGCGGATCAGCCGCTGCGTTCGCATAACCCCCACCCAAGGCTGGGGTCGTAATGCCAGGAGCCAGAACATAGGTGCCGATTGACCCCGGAACGCCGTAATTCGTTGAGAAAAATCCATTCCCTCCACCAGGCAGTGTAGACGAGAAACGGCGCTGATTCTGATAGAGCGGGTCTGATTTGGAATAGTTCGCGCCCAGCGTGATATTGGTATTCTTGATCGGGTTGAAACCGAGTGTAATGCCCACGCTGCGCTCATTATAACCGGAAGCCCCTCCGTAGCGCGCGGTTACGCTGCCACCTTGATAATTGGATTTCAAGATGATGTTGACGACGCCACCAATCGCATCCGAGCCATAAATCGCCGACGCGCCGTCGGTCAGAACCTCAATATGATCAATCGCATCCGGCGCAATTTCGCAAATGTTGACGAACGGCTTGCCGTTACTGGAGCCGATGATGGAATCAATCGCGACGCGGCGGCTATTGACCAGCACCAGCGTATCGAGATTGCGCAGCTGCACCGAGCAGCCGCCTGCCGTGCGTTGGTTGTTGTTCGATCCGTTGCTTGCGCCCTGATTGCTGCGCCCACCAAAGGCCGGCACCGATTTGCGCAAAATGTCGAGAACGTTGGTATTTACACCGGCTTTCGCGATCGCATCTGCGCCAATCCTCGTCACAGGGACCGCAACTGCATCCGGCGATGTTTTAATCGCTGACCCGGTAACGATGATGGTTTCGGTCTCTGCGGGTGTGGTAGGGGCCGCCTGAGCTCCGGAGAACGAAAGACCCAATGCGGTTGAAGCCAATAACGCGCGTGCAACTATGGTGTATGTCATTATATTTTCCCTCTCCAATTTTTGTAATTATCGTCAACCGCTGTCACATAATTCTAAATCCAACCTGAATTTTATCCGAAAAAATCTTCAGGCTGGTGGCAAACAACCGCCGCATCTTATTTGCCCAAATCGATGCGCAACACTTGCGCCATAGTCTTGTTTTCACCGGGTGAGACGGCAACGAACATCTCGTTGCGCTCCGGTACGATCAGGCCCGTCTTGGCTCCCTGTGCCGTCATCAGACGGGGTAGCTCAACAAAATGGTCGGGGTCTTTCTCTTCAATAACCGAAATCCAGCCCTCGCCACCCATCACATAGGCGCGCTGATGTTTTTCATCCCATTCCGCCTGATCAACCCGGCCCGGCCCGGCAAAGCGAGCAATCTCGGCACCGGTATCAGCGTTGAGCACCAAAATATTCCCGGGCTTGCGTGTCACGACAAACAGACGGCGATGCGCCTCATCAAACGCAAAACAGCAGTTTGCGCCATCCGCAGTCGCGATTGGCCAACGCGCTTTTTCTTTCAACGTCACCTTGTCGAGCACCGCGATGTAATTCTTGTCGGTCACGTTGATATAAAGATTCGG
>JAYVZY010000434.1:0-9751 GCA_043782885.1 Sphingomonadales bacterium
GCAGTGGATTGATCCGATATAGTGCACAAGCATCGGCGCTAGTGCCGAGCGGAGATGGAGTGTTTATCATGGCCAATTGGTCTGATCCTCGAGTGACAGCAAATCAAACTGGCGTTTCAGGCGCGCGCGGCGTCGCAACCGATGCCGGTTTGCGCGGCTATATGCTGTCCGTTTATAATTATATGACGAGTGCGGTGTTGCTGACCGGCATTGTTGCGATGCTGTTCGCGAACAGTCCGGCGTTCGATCAAGTGATGATGACGCCCCTGCGCTGGCTCGTGATGCTTGCACCGCTTGGCTTTGTGATGGCGTTGAGCTTCGGCATCAATCGCATGCAAACGACCACGGCGCAAATGCTCTTCTGGGCCTTTGCCGTGACTAACGGCTTGTCGCTGTCCGTTATTTTCCGCGTCTATACTGGCGCTTCAATTGCCGAGACTTTCTTCGCCACTGCGGGCGCATTTGCTGGGCTCAGCCTTGTCGGCTACACCACGAAGCGTGATCTGAGCGGCATGGGTAGCTTCCTCATCATGGGCGTGTTCGGGCTGCTCATCGCGATGGTCATCAACATGTTCATGCACTCGAGCACGATGTCACTGGTTATCAGCTTTGTCGGTGTGCTGATCTTTGCGGGCCTGACCGCTTATGACACGCAGAAGATCAAGAGCATCTATTTTCAGGTGCAGGGCAGCGATTTCATCGGTAAATCGGCCGTAATGGGCGCGCTGACGCTTTACCTTGATTTCATCAATATGTTTTTGTTTTTGCTGCGCTTTATGGGCGATCGCCGCTAAATAGTGAACACGCATTAACCATCTTCGGGGCGTGGCGATGACTCGCTGCGCCCTGATCGCGTTAATTTTACTTTACACTAACGATTGCACAGCGCACATTCTCCTCGATCCGAGCACAATCGGACGTAGGAATGGAGCGTGAAATGAAGAACATCAATCCTCTGGTCGCAGAATTTATCGGTACATTTTGGTTGGTTTTAGGTGGGTGTGGAAGCGCAGTTTTCGCTGCCGCCTTCCCGGATCACGGCATCCATTTTGTTGGGGTATCCCTCGCATTTGGCCTCACTGTATTGACGATGGCCTATGCCGTTGGTCACATTTCCGGTGGACATTTTAACCCCGCAGTCACCATCGGGCTTTGGTCTGGTGGGCGGTTCCCGAACAGCGACATCGTTCCTTATATCGTGTCGCAAGTGCTGGGGGCATGCTTTGCGGCAGCCCTGATTTATGTCATCGCGAGCGGACATGCGGGCTTCAAAGGTGGCCTCGCCTCCAATGGGTTTGATGCCTATTCGCCCGGCGGCTATTCGATGATGGCGGGGTTTGTGACCGAAGTGGTGATGACCTTCTTCTTCATCTTTATCATCATGGGCGTGACGGATGGCCGCGCACCAGCCGGATTCGCGCCGATTGCCATCGGTTTGGCGCTTACACTGATCCACCTGATCAGCATTCCGATCACCAACACGTCGGTTAATCCGGCGCGCAGCACCGGCCCCGCCCTCATTGAAGCTGTGACGAGCAATGGCGCATCGCTTGGTCAGCTTTGGCTGTTCTGGGTTGCGCCGGCTATCGGCGGCTGGCTTGGTGGCGCGGTTTACAAATGGTTGGGCGTTTCACACGACGTATAAAGCGCGTTGAGCCCCGCGCGGAAATCTGCGTGAAGCGGTTGCCAGCCAAGCAACCGCTTTGCCTTACCGTTCGAGACGCGACGATTCTCAGCGTAGAACGCCCGGCTGGCGTTTGAGAGCGCTGGATCGCCGGGCGCAATGAGCGGCGGATAACGCAGGCCGAGAAGGTCGCACGCATGCTCAATCACAGCATTTTGGCTTGCCGGACAATCATCTGCGAGATTGTAGACCCCGGCTGGCCCCGCCTCAAAACTCGCACACAGGCCGCGCACGATATCATCGACATGCACACGGCTGAAGATTTGATCGGGCAGATCAACCCGATGCGCCTTGCCCTCGCGCACCCGCTCCAGCGCTGATCGATTAAGCCCATAAATGCCCGGCAGGCGAAAAACGCGAACGTCGTCGCGCAGCGTCTGCCAGGCCAGATCAGCGACATTCCGCCCCGCGCGGCGCCCAATCAACGGCGCGCTCTCATCAACCCACGCGCCGCCCACATCACCATAAACGCCGGTCGAGGAGAGATACCCCACCCAGCGCACCGGTGCCGTCTTGATCGCATCACTATAGGATGCGAGCACGGCATCAGAGCCTGAAGCATCTGGCGGCACCGATGAGAGAATGTGGGTGGTGGCGTTGAGCGCGTTCCGCACCCGAGTGGCATCATCAAACGCTAGGTCCGCTGCGCGGCCAGTGCCGCTCACACCCCAACCGATGGCGCGCAAATGGCCAGCCAGCCGCGTTGCTGTATACCCCATGCCAAAGATGAAAAGGCGGCCAATCACGCCCGGATCAACCGTCGTGCGCCGCGTCTCCAGACGCCTTCGCCAGCTCGTGCAATGCCTTCATCTGCGCGAAACTGACCACCTGCTGCGCGAGAACGTTGAGCCCGTTTGCGATTGCGGGTTCCACAATATCGCCCTCCGCGTTGAACACGGGGACGGCCGAGTTGACGGCAACGGCCATCGGCGTTGGCCAGCCGCGCAGCGCGTGGGTGATTGAGCGTAGTGTCGCGAGCGTCGTCCCCGTCGCCTGCCACCCTGCCGCAACGGCGATCAACCCGACCGATCTTCCTTCAAAATAGACATTTTCATCCTTCGCCATGTCCTCGACGTAGTCGAGCGCGTTTTTGATGAGTCCCGAGACAGTGCCGTGGTAGCCGGGCGACGCGATGATCACGCCGTCGGCGCTCCGCAAGGCGGCGATGAATGCCACTGCTTTGTCGGTGCGCGGTGTCGTGTAGGCGTACATTGGCATGTCCAGAGCGCCACCATCAAAGCACTTCGTTGTCGCTCCGTGGCGCTCGCACGCCGCAAGCGCGTGACGCAGGATGCGCTCGGACGAGCTATTGGGGCTGCCGGTGCCACCAATGCCAATGATGTGCGGTGCGCGCTGAGTCATGATGCGTTCCTTGGGTGAGTTATATGGCTCCATAGCCACCCGCGCTTGGTGTTTCCAGCACTTGCAGCTAAGCGCAGCAAATGAGTTTGCTGAAGCGCTTTTTCCCGGATCCGCTGATCCCTGCAATTTTGATTGCTGCGCTGTGTGGCTATTTGCTTCCCGTACAGGGGCGTGCTGCACATAGCGTTGAGCTGATCGCCAACGCGTTGATTGTGCTGCTCTTCTTCCTCCACGGGGCTAAATTGCCGCGTGACGAGGTGCGCGCCGCGCTGGTGCATTGGCGGTTGCATCTTGTTATCCTCATCGCGACCTTTTTGCTCTTTCCGTGCGTAGCGCTTGCGCTCCGCGCACTATTCCCGGCGCTGCTCAACAATGGTTTCTGGAGCGGGGTGATCTTTGTGGCGATCCTTCCCTCCACCGTCCAGTCGTCAATCGCGTTTACCAGCATTGCGCGCGGCAATGTGGCAGCGGCGGTGACTGCGGCTGCGGCATCGAATCTCGCCGGGGTGATCGTGACTCCGCTGTGGGCGGGCGTATTGCTGAATGGGCATGGTGCGCATGTCGCGTCGGGTGGTGCGGCGCGGATTGCGCTGCTTCTGCTGCTGCCGTTCATCCTCGGCCATGCGCTGCGGCCGATGCTCAAACAGTGGATCACCCGCCGCGCCAAATTGGTCAGGCTGAATGATCGGTTGACGATCATGGTTTCAGTTTACGCCGCGTTCTCGGTCGCGACGATCGCGGGGGTGTGGGAGACGCTCCACTGGGCAAGCTTCGGCGCGCTCCTCCTCGCTTGTGGGCTTCTTTTGGGCTTCGTTATGGTGACCGTGCAACTTGTCGCGCGCCTGCTTGGCTTCAGCCGGGAAGATCGCATTGCCATCCAGTTCGTCGGCTCCAAAAAATCGATCGCGACGGGTATGCCAATGGCCCGCGTGCTGTTCGCGGGGCCAGACCTTGGGCTGGTAACGCTGCCGATCATGTTGTTCCACCAACTGCAACTTATGGTGTGTGCCGAATTGGCGCGGCGCTGGGGGCGATTACAGCGCTAGTGCGGGTTGCATCCAAGGCTGATCTGCGTCGAGCTGGCTTTCACCACGCGGATAGCGGAGGCATTGGTTCCGGGCTGCATCTCAACACGCAAGTCGCCGTCAAGATCGGGCTTGCCTAGCGCGTGGAACATCAACCGGAAGTGGCGCCGGCTGAGCAGTTCGCTCTCATCGAGCGGTTTGCATCCGGTGGATTTAGTCATGCGCACGCCGACCAATTGCAAATTGGCATCATAAATCTCGTCATAACCAAATTCCGTATCGATATTGGTGACATCCTTGATGTTCCCACATTCGGCGCGGATAGCGGCGCACAAATTCTCGGTTTCCGGCTCTTCTGACCAGCGCGGTATTGGTGTGAACGCAAATGGGGTTGGCGGCGTTTCTGCGTGCGCGACAGATGTCTGAAGAACAGCGAGACCGAGGGCCAAAGCAGCGTATTTCATGCAGCGCAGATTAGGTTCTGGAGGAGCGCATCGCAAGCGCAAAGGTGGCATGTCCATTGCGCAACTATTACATATCCGCTAAACTCTTCAATGACCGCCCCGCCGCTCGCCTCTCAAGGTGTCGCGTTCGGGGCTTAGTGCGTTTTTATTGACTGAAAGTTTGCTCATGACCCGTCGCCGCCAGATCTACGAAGGCAAAGCCAAAATTCTTTATGAAGGGCCGGAGCCCGGCACACTCATTCAGTATTTCAAGGATGACGCCACCGCCTTCAATGCGCAGAAAAAGGGCACGATTAACGGCAAGGGCGTTTTGAACAACCGCATTTCAGAGCATCTGTTCACCCTGCTCGGCCATATCGGCATCCCCACGCACTTCATCAAGCGGCTCAATATGCGTGAGCAGCTTATCCGGCAGGTGGAAATTGTGCCGATTGAGGTCGTTGTGCGCAATGTCGCGGCGGGTTCTATAAGCACGCGACTGGGTATTGAGGAAGGCACGCAACTGCCGCGCACGATTATCGAATATTATTATAAGGACGACGCGCTCGGCGATCCGATGATCACCGAGGAGCATATCGGCTGTTTCGGTTGGGCGACGCCCGAGGAGCTGCACGACATCGCCGACATGGCAATCCGCGTGAACGATTTTATGTGTGGGCTTTTTGCCGGCATCGGCATTCGGTTGGTGGACTTCAAACTAGAGTTCGGGCGGTTGTATGAGAATGACTTTAGCCGCATCATTTTGGCCGACGAAATCAGCCCCGATGGGTGCCGGTTGTGGGATATGACCACGAATGAAAAGCTCGACAAAGATCGTTTTCGGCGTGATTTGGGTGGCGAGGTTGAGGCTTATCAGGAAGTCGCACGTCGGCTTGGGCTGTTGCCTGAGGGGCAAGAGAACGTCGTTCTGGACTTTGACCCGAGCAAAGCAAAGCGGGGAAAATAAGCGCGGCTCAGCTTGCCGCGCGCACCTCAACCGGCACCCCATTTACGGCGGCATTGCCTGAAACGGGGTCGAGCCGCTTCTCGTCGGTGAGATCATTGCACGACACGCCCGCGTTGGCGGCGGCGGTCTTCCACCCGACGCCGCGCCGCCCATGACCAAAGCCGTGGGGGATGGAAACGACACCGCGCATCATATCATCCGTAACCTCAACTGGCAGGGTAACGACGCCGACGCGGCTTTCAACATCGGCGAGCGACCCCTCACCCAAATTGCGCGCGCGCGCGTCATCGGGGTGAATCATCAGCGTGCAGCGCGCAGGGCCCTTGATCAGCCGTTGACTGTTGTGGAGCCACGAATTGTTCGAGCGAATATGCCGCCGACCAATCAGATGTAGCCCCGCCGTTTGGGGCGCCGTGAGCTGCGTCCGGAACCGCGCCATATCAGCCATAAGTTCAGCAGGTGCACAATTGATCATTTTGTCGGCGGTGCGCAAGCGATCCGGCAGGCAGGGCGTCATCTCGCCTAAGTCGATTCCGCTCGGTGTCGCCAGCACTTGCGCCCACGTCACTTTGTTGCCCGATCCCGCCAACATCGCCGGAAGCATATCCTCCGGCGCGATTGCATCAGGCAACGCGACGTCATTCGCCTTGGCGATACTGCGCGCTAATGTCGCGACAATTTCCCAATCGTCCAGTGCGCCGTTGGTGCGCGGCAGCACGGCAGGCGAGTATTTCGCGATTTGGTGCACGGCGAGGTGGAAAAATGATGTCGGATAGTGCGCCTTCTCCAGCGGGCCACACGGCGGCAGAATATAATGCGCGTGGCGCGTCGTCTCGGTGATGTGCGGATCGATGGCCACGACAAGCTCAAGCCCCGCAAGCGCCGTATCGAGCTGCGCGCCGTTGGGGGTTGAGAGCACCGGATTTCCCGCAACGCAGAACAGTGCCTTAATTTGACCCTCGCCCGGCGTGAGCATTTCCTCTGCCATTGCGGCTGCCGGAAGTTCACTCAACACTTCTGGATACCCAGAGACGCGAGAGCGGAACCGACCATAGCTGCCGGGCGAGGTCATCGCGACCGAATCAACCGCAGGCTGGTTGAACATCACGCCGCCCTCGGTATCAACACTCCCGAGTGCAATGTTGAGCAACTGAATGAGCCACATGCACAGACTGCCAAAGCCCTGGGTGGACAGCCCCATGCGACCATAAACGGCGGCGACCGGTGCCGAGCCTAGGCGATGCGCGAGCGCATCAATATCGTGTTCCGCAACTCCTGACGCGGATGCCATTTGTGCGACGGTCAGCCCCTCAAACGCGGCCCACGCACTGTCCCAGCCACTCAACATCGGCGCCAACCGCCCCGGCTTGAGTAAGCCCCGGGCTTTCAGGCTCAGCAGCAAGCCGACCAGCAGGAAAACATCGCGTCCCGGTTGAATGGGGATATAGGCGCTCGCAATTTTTGCGGTTTCGGTGCGCCTCGGATCGACAACCGTGAGGTGTCCGCCACGGGCCATCATCGCCTCCAGTCGCCCTTTTACCCCAGGCACCGTCCAGAGGCTGCCATTGGATGCCAACGGGTTAGCACCGAGCATAAGCACGGTATGCGCGCGATCAATATCAATAACCGGAATAAGGAAGTTGTGCCCATACATCCACATGCACGTGAGCTGGAGGGGGATTTGATCGACCGTTGACGCGGAGAAATTGACCTTGGTTTTCAGCGCGCGCGAGAGACTGCCGCCATGCAGCATGAGCCCCAGATTATGCACATTGGGGTTGCCACGATAAACGCTGACGGCATTATACCCATGTGCGTTCTGGATAGCCGCTACACGTTCTGCGATCTCCGCAATGGCTTGATCCCAACCGATCTCTTCCCATTGCTCGCCAACGCGCTTCACAGGGTGCTGCAACCGATCCACATCCTCCTGCATGTCTTTGAGACCGAACGCCTTCGGGCAAATATGCCCCTTCGAGAGCGGATCGTGAGGATCGCCGACGATCCGCGTGACGGCACCATCTTCGACCGTCAGCAGCAGGCCGCACGCCGCCTCGCATATCGAACACGTTCGGGTATGAATTTTGGACATGCGACGCTCCTCTCGGCCAGAGTAGAGAACGATAGACCTTCTGATCCGGGTTGCAACACCCCACAGCCTGCGTCCGTGTCATGTTGACCGGAAGTCAGGCCGCTTGTGGTGCCGCTGCCCGCACGCCTTCATCAACATGGTCAGCAAATTGCGCAAAATTCTCAACAAACTGGCTGACCAGCTTCTTCGCGGTTGCGTCATAATCGGCCTTATCCGCCCACGCGCCACGTTGATCGAGGATTGCCGAATCAACACCCGCGACCGCCACCGGCACTTCAAAGCCGAAATTCGGGTCTTTGCGGAATTCAGCCGCGTTCAAGCTGCCGTCGAGCGCCGCGTTGAGCAGCGCCCGCGTGGCCTTGATTGGCATCCGCTTAATGCCGGGCATCGTGGCCTTGCCACCCGCCCAGCCGGTGTTGACCAGCCAGCACTTAACGCCGCCCTTGGCGATCCGCTCCTTGAGCAGATTGCCATAAATGCTCGGATGGCGCGGCATGAACGGTGCGCCGAAGCAGGTGGAGAAGGTCGCTTCCGGCTCGGTCACGCCAATCTCGGTGCCCGCCACGCGCGCGGTATAGCCTGAGAGGAAGTGATACATCGCCTGATCGGGCGTGAGTCGCGCGATGGGGGGCAGCACGCCATAGGCATCGGCAGTGAGCATGATGATGTTTTGCGGCACCGGCCCCATGTTATGCTCAGAGGCATTGGGGATGAAATCGATCGGGTATGACGCGCGGCTGTTCTCCGCGAGTGTCGCATCATCAAAGTCCAACTCGCGGGTTTCCGGGTTGATCACGACATTTTCCAGCACCGTGCCAAAGCGCTTGGTGGTCGCGAAAATTTCCGGCTCGGCCTCTGCGGAGATGCGGATCATCTTGGCGTAACACCCGCCTTCAAAGTTGAACACGGCCGTGTCTGACCAGCCATGCTCATCATCGCCGATCAGCGTGCGGCTGGCATCGGCCGAAAGGGTAGTTTTGCCGGTGCCGGATAGCCCAAAGAACACGGCCGTATCGCCTTTGGGGCCGATGTTCGCCGAACAGTGCATGGGCATAATGCCCGCAACCGGCAGCTTGTAATTCAGAATACCGAATACCGACTTCTTCATTTCGCCCGCATAAGCTGTGCCGCCAATCAGGATCAGCTTCTCGGTGAAGTTGACTGCAACCACCGTTTCGGAGCGGCAGCCGTGGCGCGCGGGATCAGCCCGAACGCTGGGCAGATCGATGATGGTAAACTCTGGCGTGAAGCCCGCCAACGCGCTCTCGTCGGGCCGGACGAGCAAGGTGCGACAGAACAAGCTGTGCCATGCCAGTTCGTTGATAATCCGCACATTGACACGATACTCGGGTTGCGAACCGCCGTACAGATCAGCGACATAGAGCGTGTCACGTTTCGCCAGTTCGGCATAAAAATCGGCCTTGAGCGCTGCGAAATGGTCGGGAGTCATTGCGACATTGGTTTTACCCCACCAAATGCTGTTCTCTGTCTCCGCATCCCGCACGAAGTATTTATCTCTCGCAGAGCGGCCGGTGTGTTTGCCCGTTTCCACCACCAGCGGCCCGTCTTTGGCCAATATCCCTTCGCCGTTGCGCACAGCGGCCTCTACCAACGGCGCGGTGCCCAGGTTCCAATGGATTTGCGCATTCGTATGTATGCCCTGATTATCAAGGCCAAGGTGCGGAATGACCGGCATCATATATCTTCCCAAACTGGTGTATTAGGCACCATTCGTGGCGCTCTCGACGTGCGCGTAATCCTCAAGCGTCGATGCGTCAAACGCTTAAATATATGATAGCGCTACCTTTTCTTGTCTCGCTCGGCGCCTTGCCCTAAGGTTCATGCCTATGTTTGGCTCACCCAAAAAATGACAACAATTGCGCTTGTGGATGATGACCGCAATATCTTGGCGTCGGTCTCGATTGCCCTGCAAGCGGAGGGGTTCCTTACCCGCGTCTATACCGATGGTGCCCAAGCCCTGATTGCTTTGCGGGCCAATCCCGCCGACCTAGGTGTGTTTGACATCAAGATGCCGCGCATGGACGGCCTCGAGCTTCTGCGGGCGTTGCGCGAAACGCACGATATGCCCGTCATCTTCCTCACCTCGAAAGATGATGAGCAAGATGAGGCGGTCGGCCTGTCTGAGGGAGCAGATGATTACATCACGAAGCCCTTCTC
>JAYVZY010000435.1:0-1923 GCA_043782885.1 Sphingomonadales bacterium
AGTCGCGTAGCTCGGCAATTTGCCCCCATTGGGGATGAAGGCGGGCGCGGCTCCCCCGGTCCGCAGCCCTGATCCGTAGAGCAAATCGGCGCTCATATAGGTGCCCATGAGCTGGCCAGAGCGGATTTTATACGCGGCCCCAGCTGATCCCGTCCAGCGTTGATCATGATCGAGATAGATGTAGTTCTGCGCGATGTACGTTAATGTCGGCTGATCAAAGTTAAATTGGCCGGAGTTGATTTGTTTGCCCTGACCAATCGCCCAAGCGAGATTGCCATAGGCCGTCAGGCCGTTGTGCGCATAGTTCAGGCTGAGTTCCACCCCGCGCGTGCGACCTTTGCCATAATTGAACAGCGTTTGCACAATCGGCGCACCGAACTGGCCATCATCAAGCAGATTATCGAACAGCCGGTAATATCCGTCCAGTCCGAGCGTGAAGGCGTGGCCGATCTTCTGTTGGAACCCGAGATCGAAATAATGCTCACGCTCGGCAAAAGCGGTGGTATTTGTGAGGCCACCGGGGCTGGCGGCGGTCGTACCAGAGTAAAGGGCCAAAGTGGGCGTTACGATCTGATCGTTGCGCGGCGGCGAAAAATAGCGCGCGTATCCGGCATGAACCGTAAGCCGATTGTTCGGCGTCCACACCAGGTTGGCGCGTGGGCTCAGTTGTGCTTCGCTGCGATAGCCATCGTTTACGTCATAGCGCCCGCCATAGTTAAGGACGACGGTGTCTCTTATTTTCCACTCATCTTGCAGATATACGGAATAGGTCATCGCCGTCGAGCTGCTGGCATCACGACGCGAGTCGGGCAACGTGCCTGCATCCACGGTTGGGTTGCCATTCTCGTCAAGAACTTGTGCGTTGGTGGGGAACAGCGTGGAGAGCGTTGCACTCTGAGCTGTGTCGCGCTGAATGATGATGCCACCGCGCATCGTGTGCGCGCCGTTGCCGATTTTATACGCGCCCTCAATCTGAGTGCCGATGGCGACATCGCGCTTATGGGCGGCGGCAGCTTGCCCGTTAAACAGCAACTCACCCGTGACATCCGGTCGATAATCAAGCGTCGCGATCCGAACGAAAACCGATCCTTGCAGCGTGAGGGCTCCCGCCGTGTGCAACAGGCTGATAATGCCGAAGCCGGTGGTCTGGAGCTGGTTTTCGTTCAGCAATACACTTGGATAGCTGCTAACGCCGCCCACGGTGAATGTGCCCGACGTCGGCTGATTTACGGGGTTAGGGATTTGGAAGTGCTGGTTGGCATAGCCCGCCATGAAACTGATCCGGTCATTATCTGACAAGAGATGATCGAGATAGGCAAAGCCATTGATTTGATCGGTTTTGTCGTGAACCGCATCGCGATTGGCGTTCACGTTTTCGATACCGAGTGCGCTGTGCTTATAATCGCCCGAGACGAACCAGCTTGTGCCGTCGCCACCGCCCGCCACTTCAACGCTCGGCTGAATCGTATCGAACGATCCACCGTATAGGCTTACAGTTGCACCCTTTTTCAGACCTGTCTTGGTGGTGATGTCGACAATCCCCGCCGAGCGCAGGCCATATTGCGCGGGCAGCGCGCCGGTGATGAGATCAAGCTTTTCGACCAGACGTGGGCTAAGTGTTTGCCCGAAAACCGCTATCCCTTCCGGTATAATCGCGCCATTTATGCGATATTGCAGGCCGTTATGATCATCGCGAACATGGAATTGGCCAAAGCCATCCTGGCTCACGCCGGGCAATTGCAGCAGAATATCATTGAGCGGCTGGTTATCGCCACCGGGCAGGTTTGTTATGTTGGCGTTGCTGAGCGAATATGTGGTTGCCCCCAAGCTGGGCTTGATGCTCTCGCGGGCGGCATCCAGCTTCTTGGCGGTGACGACAATGTCTGTACCAGGGTCGGCTCCCGTATCTGCTGCATTGCTTGC
>JAYVZY010000436.1:0-2336 GCA_043782885.1 Sphingomonadales bacterium
GAGGGCTCCACGGCAGAAGGCGATTTCCACTCCGCCTGCATGTTCGCGACCGTGTATCACGCGCCGGTGATCCTCAACATTGTCAACAACCAATGGGCCATCAGCTCGTTCGCCGGATTTGCGGGCGGCGATGAAACGAGTTTTGCCGCGCGCGCCTTGGGCTATGGAATTGCGGGGCTCCGGGTGGATGGCAATGACCCGCTCGCCGTTTATGCGGCGATGGATTGGGCGGCAGAGCGCGCGCGCACCAATCACGGCGCAACGATAATCGAGCATTTTACCTTCCGGGCGGAGGGGCACTCAACGTCCGATGATCCGGAGGCGTATCGCGCTGCGGGGGCAGCATCGGAGTGGCCGCTGGGTGATCCAATCGAACGGCTGAAGGTGCATCTGATTGGCCTTGGCGCTTGGGATGAGGCGCGGCATGCGGCGCAAGAGGCGGAGTTGGCGGGCGTTGTGAAGGCCGCGCAAAAGGAAGCGGAAGCCAATGGCATCTTGGGGCATGGCCTGCTCCAGCCGCTCGGCAGTCTGTTCGAGGATGTATTTGAGGAGCAGCCTTGGCATCTGCGGGAACAAGCGGCGCAAATGGAGGCCGAGCGTGCACAAAAATGGCCCACGAAAGCGGAGCCGCGCTGATGGCCATTATGAACATGATCGAGGCGATCAATTCCGCGATGGATGTCGCGATGACGCGCGACCCGAACGTGACAGTGCTTGGGGAGGACGTTGGCTTTTTTGGCGGCGTGTTCCGCGCAACGGCGGGCTTGCAGGCGAAACATGGCAAGACGCGCGTGTTCGATACACCCATTAGCGAGTGCGGCATCATCGGCGTTGCGGTGGGCATGGCGGCCTATGGCTTGCGCCCGGTGCCCGAGATTCAGTTCGCCGATTATATCTATCCGGGGCTTGATCAACTCGTGTCGGAAGCCGCGCGCATTCGGTATCGATCGGCGGCAGAATGGACAATGCCGATCACGGTGCGCTCGCCCTTCGGTGGCGGCATCTTTGGAGGGCAAACGCACAGCCAATCGCCCGAGGGGGTCTTCACGCATGTCTGCGGTCTGAAAACGGTCGTGCCCTCGACACCCTATGATGCGAAGGGGCTGTTGCTCGCAAGCATCGAGGACAATGACCCGGTGATCTTCTTCGAGCCCAAGCGCATCTATAATGGCCCGTTTGATGGCCATTATGATCGCCCCGCCACACCTTGGGCAAAGCATGAGGGATCAGAGGTGCCCGAGGGGCATTACACCATCCCGCTCGGCAAGGCGGCGGTGGTGCGGGCGGGCGAGGCGGTCACGCTGCTGACCTATGGCACGATGGTGCATGTGGCGAAGGCGGCCGTTGAGGAATTGGGCATTGATGGCGAGGTGATCGATCTGCGCACGCTCATGCCGCTCGACATTGAGACGATTGAAGCGTCGGTGCGGAAAACCGGCCGCTGTGTTGTCGTGCATGAGGCGACGCGCACGAGTGGCTTTGGGGCGGAGCTTGCGGCACTTGTGCAAGAGCGGTGTTTTTATCATCTCGAAGCCCCCGTGGTGCGCGCAACGGGCTTTGATACGCCCTATCCGCATAGCCTTGAATGGGCCTATTTCCCCGGCCCGATCCGCCTTAAGATGGCGCTAGACACTGTGATGAAGGACTGACGATGGCGCAATACACCTTCCGCCTCCCTGATATTGGAGAGGGCATCGCCGAGGCAGAGATTGTGGCGTGGCACGTCGCGGTGGGCGATGTGATCAGCGAGGATCAGCCGGTCGCAGATATGATGACCGATAAGGCGACGGTGGAGATGGAATCTCCGGTGTCAGGCGTCGTGATCGAGCTGGCGGGTGCGGCGGGTGACAGAGTGGCGATTGGTGCGACGTTGATCGTGGTTGAGGTCACGGGGGAGGGGACGGATGAGGCTCCCGCAGCTCCCGCCGACTCAACCGCTGTCGTTGCACCAAAATCCGCTTCGCCCGAGTCGGTAAGCCTATCGACGGACGAAGGATCACCTTTGTCGGCGATTGCCGAAAATGCACAGCCGAGCTCTTTTGGATTCCGCCAAAACGCTGTAGGAAATGCCGAAAATCGCGTAGGAAATGATGTTTTTCGCGTAGGAAATGGCCCCCAAACCATCCTCACTTCACCGGCCGTTCGGGCCCGTGCGCGGGAGCTTGGGGTTGATCTTTCCGCCGTTACCGCAGGCCCCAATGGCCGCATTCGCCATGCCGATCTGGACGCTTTTCTCAGCTATAATGCCCAGAAAGGCTATCATTCTGCGGCTTCTGTGCGCCCCGATGAGACAATCAAGATCATCGGCATGCGCCGCCGGATTGCGGAAAATATGG
>JAYVZY010000437.1:0-2147 GCA_043782885.1 Sphingomonadales bacterium
TCCGCTGAAATCACCGATCGCGCCGTGACCAAGGCCGAGCTTGAGGCGGCGATCGAGGAAGAGGAAGGTCATATGCATGGCCCGGGCTGTGGCCATGACCATCACGACCATGGGGCGGAAAAGCCCAAAGCCAAGAAGGCCGCACCGAAGAAGGTAAAGGTTGAGGAGCCTGCAGTTGAAGCCGCTCCCGCTGCTGAAGCCAAGCCCGCCAAAAAGCCAGTCGCTAAAAAGCCAGTTGCTAAAAAGAAGGCGGCTGCGTCTGACGTCTGAGGGAGCGCTCGGCGTCGCGCCTGTGGAGGGGCGGCAGGATTGGGTGGATACCGCGCGCGGTATCGGCATTATCCTTGTCGTTTACGGCCATACGCTGCGCGGGCAAGTGACCAGCGGGGCTTTTTTGCCGAGCTGGCACGCCGGTGTGCAAGATGATGTCATTTATTCGTTTCACATGCCGCTGTTCTTTTTTCTTGCTGGGCTGTTTTTCAAAAAGTCATTTATGCGCGGCTCGATGCCCTTCATCCGCGATAAGGCGCTCACTATTGTTTACCCCTATTTTTTGTGGAGTATGATCTCGATTGCGCTCAACTTTATGGCGGCGCACGCAGTGAATAATGCAATTCCGTTGCGGGCGATTCTCACGCTTTGGGCTGCACCCGTCTTGCAATATTGGTTCCTCTACGCGTTGTTTCTTTTCCAAATGTTGACCGTTGTTACGCGCGCGAATGCTTGGCTGACGGTGCTTTTGTGCTTGATGAGTGCCGTCGGTCTCTCGATGGGTCAACGCGGCATCATCGTCATCGCGAGTCAATATTATGTTTATTTTGGCCTTGGTGTGTTGGTGGGGCCGTTTATCGGCGCATTCAGCAGTGCGCCGCTGCGTGTCGGGGTCATGACCGCGGTCGCAAGCGCGTTTTTTGTGATAAGCTTCGTCCTTAAAATGTCCGATTCACAAGGCGTTTTCGTTGCGCGCGCACTATTAGGGATTGCCGCGACGGTCGGTGTGTCTATTTTGGTGGCGCGGCGTGCCCGCTGGCTCGCGCAACTCGGGATGGCATCGATGGCAATTTTTGTTCTCCACACTGTTTTCTCATCGGGACTGCGAATGGGCTTCAAACTTGTTCATCTATCGGATTATCGGTCGCTTTTGCTTCTCAGCACTGGTCTGGGTCTGGCCGCACCTTACATCATCTGGACACTGGCGCGGCACTTCAACCTTGTTGCAGCGCTAGGGCTTGGTGCCGCACCGCGTCTCGTTTCGGAGGCGCGCGCATGAAGATCGCCGTCCTTTTGCCCTGTTATAATGAAGCGGCGGCGATTGGGCAGACGATCGCGAGTTTTCGTGCGGCTCTGCCGAATGCCGCAATCTACGTTTACGATAATAACAGCGCAGATGACACGTGCGCCGTCGCAGCGGCTGCGGGGGCCATCGTCCGCTCTGAAAAAATGCAGGGTAAGGGCAACGTCGTCCGCCGCATGTTCGCTGATGTAGATGCTGATATTTACGTGATGGCCGATGGTGATGCGACTTATGACGCGGCGATCGCGCCCGCGCTGGTGGCGCAGTTAATTGATGAAAATCTGGATATGGTTGTGGGTGCGCGCAAGTCTGAGGTAGAGGCCGCATATCGGCGTGGACACCGCTTTGGCAATGCGATGCTGACGGGCATGTTGACGCGGCTTTTCGGGCGGAGCTTCAGCGATATTCTGAGCGGCTATCGGGTGTTCTCAAGGCGGTTTGTGAAGAGCTTCCCCGTGCTCTCCTCGGGCTTTGAAATTGAGACTGAAATGAGCGTGCACGCGCTGGAATTGCGGATGCCGGTGGCGGAGCAGATGACGGCTTATTCCGCGCGGCCCGAGGGTTCGGTGTCAAAACTCAGCACCTATCGCGACGGCTGGCGGATATTGCGGACGATCATCACACTCTTTCGGAGCGAACGGCCACTGTTGTTTTTCGGCTGGATTGCGCTCGCGGTCGTGGTTGCCTCGGTTGTTCTCGCGATACCGCTCATCATGACCTACGCCCAAACCGGCCTCGTACCACGCTTCCCAACCGCGATTTTGGTGATCGGCTTGGTCATTCTGGCGGCACTCAGCTTCATGAGCGGCCTCATTTTGGATAATGTCGCGCGCGGGCGGCGCGAGATGCGACG
>JAYVZY010000438.1:0-2524 GCA_043782885.1 Sphingomonadales bacterium
ATTCCGGCCAGCCAGGCTTCAAGAATACGCCCGCAACCATCGCGTCGGTTCACACCGATTGGACAGGCTTTCTCATCACACGCGATGACCCGCCTACGCCCAATTGTCTCTATTGGACACGAATCCGGGTGGCAGACGGTTGGCTGACCGAGGTTGCGGGCGTTGGCGATCCCACGTCGATGCTGTCGCTGCTCCCCATCGGCGATTTGGCGGAGGTGCATGACGCCCGGCGCAGGATCATCCGTGCGGTGGTTATTGATGATGACCGGCTTGTGGCGGCATTATTCATCAACAGCGGTGATCGACCCTTGCCGCGCGATTGGCTGATTTCTCAATTAGCGGGCAACGCAGCGAATTCGATGGAATTGCTCGCGGGCCGCCCTGCTACGCCAGCACCAGATCGCGGCAAGATTATCTGCGTGTGTTTTGATGTCGGCCTTAACACTATTCTCACCGCAATCCGCGATGAGAAACTAACGTCGGTGGAGACGATCGGGATCGCCCTGGGCGCGGGCACGAACTGCGGTTCATGCCGCCCCGAGCTCGCAAAAACCCTTGCCAAAGCGGTTGGCAGATGAGGCGCATTAGGTGGTGTGGTCGCGGTTGAGTCAAACAAACGCGCGACCACATTTTTCAGCATCGATCAGGCGACGTCGAAGCGGTCGAGGTCCATCACCTTGTTCCACGCTGCCACGAAATCACTGACGAACTTTGGCTGCGCATCGCCGCTTGCATAAACTTCTGCAAGCGCACGAAGGTGTGAATTTGAGCCAAAGACGAGATCAACGCGCGTGCCCGTCCATCTACGCGCGCCAGAAGTGCGGTCATGCCCCGCAAACACACCATCATCGGATGCCTCTGGTTGCCAAACCGTGTTCATGTCGAGCAGATTCACGAAGAAGTCATTCGTCAAAACGCCAGGACGATCCGTGAAAACGCCATGCGCTGCTTGCCCGACATTGGCATTGAGGACGCGCAGGCCACCGATCAGAACGGTCATCTCGGGTGCAGTGAGCGTCAGCAATTGTGCTCGGTCGATCAATAGTTCCTCTGCGGGTAAAGGGTGTCCTGCACGCTGATAATTGCGGAAACCATCGGCTGTTGGTTCAAGCGGAATGAACGAATGCGCATCGGTCTGTTCCTGCGACGCATCGGTGCGGCCCGGCGTGAACGGGACGGTTACAGTGTGCCCCGCCTTCTTCGCTGCGTCCTCAATCGCTGCACAGCCACCGAGCACAATCAGGTCGGCGAGCGATACCTTCTTGCCGCCGGTCGCTGACGCGTTGAAGTCCTTTTGAACGGCGTCCAACGCCGTCAGAACCTTTGTCAGTTCAGCGGGCTCATTCGCGTCCCAATTCTTTTGTGGCGCAAGGCGGATGCGTGCGCCGTTAGCTCCACCACGCTTGTCGCTGCCCCGGAAGGTTGAGGCCGAGCTCCAAGCGGTCGCCACCAACCGCGAAACCGACACACCAGTGGCGAGGATCTTCGCTTTGAGCGCCGCGATGTCGGCGGCATCGATCAACGTATGATCGACCGCCGGCACCGGGTCTTGCCAGATCAATTCTTCAGACGGCACGAGCGGCCCGAGGTAGCGCGCCACCGGCCCCATATCGCGGTGCATGAGTTTGAACCATGCGCGGGCAAACGCATCGGCGAACTTGTCCGGGTTAGCGTGGAAATCGCGCGAGATTTTCTCGTAAGCGGGATCGAAACGCAGCGCGAGGTCGGTGGTGAGCATCGAAGGCGCGTGCGTCTTGGAAGCGTCATGCGCGTCGGGAACGGTGCCTGCGCCCGCGCCATTCTTGGGTGTCCATTGATGCGCACCGGCTGGGCTCTTCGTCAGTTCCCACTCATAGTTGAAGAGGTTTGAGAAATAATCATTGCTCCATTGTGCGGGTGTTGATGTCCAGATCACCTCCAGTCCGCTGCCGATGGCGTCCCCACCGCTGCCCGTGCCGAAGCTGTTCTTCCAGCCAAGGCCTTGTGCTTCGAGCGGAGCCGCCTCAGGCTCGCGGCCGACATATTTGCCGGGGTCCGCAGCACCGTGAGTTTTACCAAATGTGTGGCCACCGGCGATCAAAGCGACCGTTTCAGAGTCGTCCATCGCCATCCGCGCAAACGTTTCGCGGATGTCATGCGCCGCCGCCAACGGGTCTGGGTTGCCATTCGGGCCTTCCGGATTGACGTAAATCAAGCCCATCTGGACAGCGCCGAGCGGGTTCTCAAGCTCGCGCTGACCGGTGTAGCGCTTGTCGCCCAGCCAGTCGCTCTCGGGGCCCCAGTAAATCTCTTCCGGCTCCCAAACGTCGGCGCGTCCGCCGCCGAAGCCAAAGCTCTTCAGCCCCATTGAATCCAGTGCGACATTTCCGGTCAGCACCAACAGATCGGCCCAAGAAATCTTGCGGCCATATTTTTGCTTGATCGGCCAGAGCAGGCGGCGTGCTTTGTCGAGGTTGACGTTATCTGGCCAAGAGTTGAGCGGCGCAAAGCGCTGCTGCCCCATGCCCGCGCCACCACGTCCATC
>JAYVZY010000439.1:0-2812 GCA_043782885.1 Sphingomonadales bacterium
AGCACAACGCCCGCAGTCCACGTCTTTGCAGTCTCCGCTTTTAGATTTGGATTGCCACCCTGTAACCCCGGTTGACTTGTCGTCTGTTTAGGGTCGCCCGCTGGGTTGAACGCTGCGATCTGCGCTGGAGTCAATCCGGCAGCGGTCAAAGCAGCCACACAGTTCGCCGCGCGGTATTTTGTTCCTTCTGCAAGTAACGAAGGGTCGCATGGGTCATTCAGGAAATTCAATGTGCCTTGCAGAGGGCTGAACAACTCGGTGATGTTTGGTGCGCGAACCGCACGCGAGATCGTTCCTCGAAACGTAATATCGCGAATGGGCGCGTAAGTTCCATCAAACTTCCACGTTGTTGTGCTGCCAATGGTCGAATATTGTGAGAACCGAACCGCGCCACCAAAAGCAAGAGTGTCGGCGAACGGAACGTGGGATAAAAGCGGAACCTGAATCTCCCCGTATCCCTCTTTTACGTCATATTTGCCGCCACTCGGGGGAGTCACGGCACCACCATCAAAAAATCCCCCTTGTGCAAAAGCTGAAGGGTTGGATTGTGTGGATTCCTTGCGGTATTCCGCACCAAGCGCAAACCTCACCGGCCCTCCCGGCAGCTTGAACAAGAAGCCGAAGTCACCCGAAATTGATCCGGAAAGCACCTGCTGTTCGCTTGATGCACGGGTGGTATCGTCAATGAACACAAAATCGTGACCAGCTTTGGAGCTCACATTATAGCCAAGAATTGAAATCGGTTGGCACTGACCCGGCTTAAAGCTGAGCGGTGTTCCGCTTGCAGGATTGCCGCCGACGCTCGCTATCCCAGCATAATTATTGGCGTCAATCGTCGTTTCGCCTGGCAGGTTAATCCTGCATGTCACTTTACCGGTGGCGGGATCGATGACGGCATCAAGCGCTGCATAATACCGATCCGTAACGCGCGTATTGCCCGATGTGACCACCGAGGATGCATGGCCGTAAACATAAGATGCCTCATATTTGAGGTTGCCATGATCAGACCCAGAGAGCGATCCCTCAAGACCTAGGACAGCGCGATACGTGTCGCGCTTCGCAGTTTCGGTGTTGACTCCAAAGTCAAAATTGTCTCGGGAAACATAAGCACCATTGGGAGCTGCCGCCCCAAAACGCTGCTGAAGGTAATAATTGTCCGGCGTCAAAAATGTTCCGAAATCAAACGATGGCTGCACGAGTGTGAACGCATTTATATGAACGTACTTGCCTTCAGCGAAAAACTTGAGAGCGGGGCTTATCTCGTAGCTTGTCAGCAAATTTACATTATGTCGTTCCAAGTCAGGATCAAAATCCCCGAAGTAGCCAGCAGTCGGCGTATTTGACGTGCTATTGATCGCCCGCCCGCCACTTCCCGGGAGCAGAGTGCCGCGATCATAAGGCCGACCGTTGCCATCGAAATTTGGCACGAGGTTTCCGTTCGCATCAAACGAATCGATTGAAACCGCTCCGTTCGGCGCACTGTCAGACCAACTCACATTAGTGTACACCGCATTGTAAGGCAGACTCAGATTGTTGCTGCCATCTGCCTGTGTTGGATTAGCTAGATTGCGCAGCAACTGATAATTCTTCGCTGGGTCGCCAAACGCGGGACGCTGGCGTTGGTTCAAGCGATCCGATTTGTTATATTCATACGCTAGGGTCAGGTTACCTCGACCGCCGTCAAAATTGTGCCCCGCCGTGATCGAACCAAAACGATTTCCTGCATCTCCTTGTGATGAAATACCCGCCTGAAAATGCGCAGCCAAGCCCTCAAACTTACGCTTCATTTTGAAATTGACCACACCCGAGACGCCGTCAGCGCCATAAATGGCAGATACACCACCCGTGAGAACCTCAACGCTCTCAATAAGGTCAGACGGAATCGTATTGATATCGACCGAGCTTTGGCCGGGGTAAGCGTTCACATGGCGACGGCCATCAATCAGCACCAAAGTGCGCTGTGTGCCGAGATTGCGGAGGTCGAGCACTGCCGTCCCAACATTTCCCGCATTGCCCCCATCAATGCCGCTCCCGCTGCCAGCATTTTGAGAATTGGTGATAGAAGCGATCAGCGAGGGCGATCTTACGAGCAGCTCAACCACATCGGTCTTGCCCGATAATTTGAGTTGTTTTGACGAAAATGCCTCCAAAGGATTTGGGAATGACGTTTCGGGACGCGATATACGCGAACCGGTAACGACGATGACGTCTGCATCATCAACCACTTTAACTGGAGGTTTCGCTGACTGTGCTCGTGCCGCGTTGGCGGTTATCGTGAGCGCGAGAATTGACCCCACCGCTAAAAGACGACGTTGTGTGTTGAGTTGCATGGCTCTAGCCCTATCCATGAGCGCGAGAATATACCCGCCGCAGTAATTAGGCCGAGTGATGAAAGTATAGCAAGATATATCATAGTTATGTTGCAATTTCACAACGACTGTGGCGATTAAGCAACGCTCGGAATATTCATATTGCTGAACGACGTCTTCGAGACCACGCTGGAAGGCAGCATTTCTTGAACCAATTTCTCGCCTCTCAACACCCCTTCGAAACCGCTAGAACAACCTATTACGCACATGCGCAGATCATGGGTGTCATGGGTCGTCTGTGGTCCAAAGCGGATGCCGCAAATTCAATGCCTAAGTCGGTGCGAACGGTTGCTGTTGGCCGAGAACCGACCGGGCCGTTTGGAGCGAACGACGCGCTGAATCCGACGCTCAAAATTTGACCTCCACGTCGGATCGGAACGTATTTGTAATCTGGTTGCGGTCCGTGGCCGATGCAACATAAGCGCACGTAACAGACGCAAAAC
>JAYVZY010000440.1:0-3834 GCA_043782885.1 Sphingomonadales bacterium
AATATTCATATCGGCTGCACCTCAATTGCAGCGGCAACCGCGCGCCGAAGGGCTATCGTCATCCGTCCGATTTTGCAGGCAAGCGGATCGCGGACAAACAGGCCTGCGCGGTGAAGTAACACGATCTCGGCCCCTTTCTCGAATCCAAATGCGCTCAGCCGTTGCGCTTCGGTGGCGCTAAGCGCTTCCCAATCGACTGCAGCAATCCGCGCCGGAGTGTTGAGGCCAAGCTCGTGAAGGCGGAACCGTTTCATATCGCCCATATATGCGAATGCGTCGCAATAGCCAATAAAATTTGACATTGATATTGTCTTGAAAACAATAAATGGATCGCATCCCAGCGATCTGATATGGTTGCCCGATGCTGAACGACGCTCGCACACCACCTTTAGGCGCTTCACCCGACTGGACCGTGCCGCAACGCTGGTCGGACTATACCGAGCAAGAACATGCCATGTGGGATATGCTGTTCGCCCGGCAATCCGCGATGCTGCCAGGCCGGGTCGTCCCAGAGTTCATGGAGGGGCTCGACATCCTCAGAATGTCGAAGCCCGGTATTCCAGACTTTGAGGAATTGTCAGCGCGGCTTATGGCAGCGACGGGGTGGAGCGTTGTTGCGGTTCCGGGCCTCGTGCCGGACGAAGTGTTTTTCCATCACCTTGCCAATCGTCGCTTTGTGGCAGGGCGTTTCATCCGAACACCTGAACAGCTTGATTACCTTCAAGAACCCGACGTGTTTCACGACGTATTCGGCCATGTGCCATTGCTCGCGCAGCCCGTGTTTGCCGACTATATGCAAGCATATGGCGAGGGTGGGTTGCGCGCCGCTGGCAAGGGTGTGCTGCACCACCTCGCGCGGCTTTATTGGTATACCGTCGAATTCGGGCTGATTCGTCGTGGCACTGACCTGAAACTTTATGGCGCGGGGATTGTCTCATCCTATGGCGAATCACAGTTTGCGCTTGATGATCCGTCGCCCAATCGACTTGGTTTCAATTTACCGCGCGTCATGAGAACGAACTACAAGATCGATGATTTTCAGCGGAGCTATTTCGTGATCGATAGCTTTGAGCAGTTGCTTGCGGACACTTTGAACACGGATTTCGATCCGGTTTACGCCGCACTAAGTTCCGAAATTGATCTCTCGACGGACTGCGTGCTGGCGGAGGATCACGTCTACAATCTGGGTACGAAGGTTTATAGCTGATTGGCGTCACATCAAACAGGATACCGCAACCGACCGAGAAAACGCGCGGGACTGAACGCAAGGTCTGATTGCGCTACAAGGCGGGCCTTTGTCTTCTCGAACTGCATGATGCCGTCAATCCGTCGCGCAAGGAACGCGCTTGTGTCCATATGCTCAGCGCTCTCATCATTCACGAACACAGTCAGCGTCGCCGCATAAACGCCAGCCAAAATAGCGCGCTTGGTATAATGATTATAGTCTGTGGCGGTATCGCCCGCAGCACACCACATCACATCAGCGGCGCGCCAGCCGAGTTGTGTTGCGGCCAGTACATTTTGGGGAAGTGCCAGGATGCTGAGCGCCCGACGAAGCGCTTCTTTATGCGGCGCGAGGAGGTTAAGCCGGGTCTCCACCAGCCCCGCGATGCGCGCACGAATCTTCATCGATGCGAGCGAGTCCGGCGTCATCTTCTCCAACATCGACGCGTCAATCGTCGCAAACCAGGCGTCAATCATAAGGACAGCGCGCCCACCGAACGCCAATTGCGCGACGCTGCGCGTTATGCCAAGCGCCTCGGCTGCCGCGTCAACCGCCGCTGCACTCCAGCCATCAAACGCCGCGTGTTGAGGAAGCTCCGCCGCCAGCCGCGCGCGGGTTTGATCAAGTGTTTCTTCAGTCATGGCCACAACCTTATCAAAAACGGTGACAGAAGGGAAATGCGGTGTTAATCTTGCAGCGTCGATGCGTGGGAGTCGCCCTGCGCCCTATAGGGGACTGAATATGGCAAAGTTTTTCGGAAATCTCAATGCGGTGCTGGTGGCGGGATTGGTTGCGCTGATCGCGTTGCTCGCCGTCGCCAATCAATTTGGCGCCGCGCTCAGCATCGTCATTTTTCTTCACGTCCTGAGTGGTATTATGTGGATTGGGCATTTATATTATTTCAACTTCACTCAAATTCCGACAATGCCAAAAATTCCTGCCGAGCTTAAACCCGCTGTTGGGAAGTATATCGCCCCTGCGGCACTGTTTTGGTTCCGTTGGGGCGCGGCGTTCACGGTGCTCACCGGACTTGCGGTTATTCACTTGAAGGGTGATGATACAGCCTTCGCGTTGGCACCGGGCTTCCGGTTGATCGGCATCGGTATGTATCTGGCGCTGTTTATGGCGGCGAACGTGTGGTTCTTCATCTGGCCTAACCAGAAAAAGGCACTCGGCATTGTTGAGGCGGATGCGGACACCAAAGCAAAATCAGCGTCTCTGGCGATGATGGGCAGCCGCACCAACACACTGCTCAGCATCCCGATGCTGTATTGCATGGTCGCGCAATCAATCAGCCCGTGGTAATCAGACGGCGCGTCTGACACTGGGCGTCTGACGCTGATATAGCTCTCAAGCCCTCTCGTTGCCCGAGACGCTCCTATTTGACTTCAAGCCACCCCAGTGTGCGGAGATTAGAAATAGGAGTTTCTCGCGCAACTGCGAGCGTTTTAGCCGAGGCAGGCGAGCGCTTCCCCCATTCGGCGGATTGCTGTGACCTTTGCCTCCAGCACTGACCAGTCATCTGCGTCCGCGATCCTCGCCCAAATCGCTTCCACCTCATCGATATGCATCGAACATGGACCACTTTCGCGCCAATAGGGGTGGGTGAGCGGCGACGTGGGTTCGTAAACAGCTATGAGCGTGCGGAAGAGTGCAAACGCCTCGTGATCATAGGGCGCATGCTCCGCGCGCAATTCACCACCGCGCCAATCAAAGAAGAAGCGGTCGATTTCGACCCCGCTACCGGACAGTCCGCGCTCAATAGCCTGAACCAGCGTGACATCCGCCTCCGATCCGCGCGATTGCACACCGAGCCGCCAAAGCATCCGCTCTGGCACAGCGTCCTGATACGTCGGCCCGAATTCATCGAGCGCCGCCCGCAACGCATCGTGATCAGCATAAAGCGCCAAGCTTTGCGCCAACTGCACCACATCCCAATGGATCGCTTCCGGTTGTCGACCGAAAGCGTAGAGCCCGGCGTGATCGAAATAAGCAGCAGTGAACCCTGCATCCCATTTGGGCGTGAAGCGCCACGGGCCGTAATCGAAACTTTCGCCTGTGATATTGATGTTGTCGGAGTTGAGCACGCCATGAACAAATCCTGCTGCCATATAGCTGGCGGCGAGCCACGCTGTGGCGCGGACAACGTGCGCGAGCAGGCGCTGGGGCGCATCGTCGCCGCCATCCTCGGCATAATAATGCTTGAGCGCATAAGCGGTCAGCCGCTTGAGATTCGGCACATCTTGATGCGCCGCCAGTCGCTGAAAACTGCCAATACGGATATGCGAGTGCGACAGCCGCACCAGCACCGCGCCACGCGTCGGCGAGGGCTCGTCATTCCGCTCCAGCGCCTCACCGGTTTCGATCACCGAGAACGTTCGCGAGGTGTTCACGCCGAGCGCTTCGAGCATCTCGGTCGCGAGAATTTCCCGCACTGCACCCTTCAGCGTTAATCGGCCATCACCAAAGCGGGAGTAAGGAGTCTGCCCCGAACCCTTGGTGCCAAGGTCGAGCAGCCGACCCCGATTATCGCGAAGTTGCGCGAACAAAAAGCCTCGTCCGTCGCCAATGTCCGGGTTATAATTGCGGAACTGATGACCGTGATAGCG
>JAYVZY010000441.1:0-1783 GCA_043782885.1 Sphingomonadales bacterium
GCTTCCCACGCGCGCGTCCAATCGAAACCCTTGAAGATCGGGCCAAAATAATCGTCTTTATCCTTGCCGAAATCGTGCGCGACGCCGAGCAGGGGGACATGGCTACAGCCGATCCCATAACGGATGTGCGCCATTTCAATACCCTCCCTTGATCGAGCGATTGCCCTCTGGCGAGCGCCCACCAGCAACCATCATCGCGGTATATTCTGCAAAATTCATGTCGGTCATCGTGGAGACCGCCTGCGCGAAGCTCTGGCCATCGGTGCTGAATACCTTCGCAAGGAAATAGATATTGCCGCCCAACGCCAGGCAACGGTTATAATCGCGCGCGAGGATTGCTTCCTTCTGCGCGTCGGACATTGGCCAGTCTTCAAGATATTTGCGCTCATCCGCCTTCCAGCGTTCGCGATTTTCGGCCGTCATGAGGCTCATCGCGAATTGGTTGAGGTGATAGCCTGCGCGCGCACGCGCAGCCGTGAACACCTTCGTGCCGGGGATGTCTTCCAGTTCGGCGAGGTATTCGTGGATGTCTTGGTTCGCGTCATTTATTTGGGTCATTGGCCTCTTGCCTTCAATTGCGAATCCAATCGTGGGAACACCCGACGCGCATTGCCTTCAAAGATCATGTGTTTCTCATCTGCGCTGATCGCCAAGGCATCGACATAGCGCTTGGTATCGTCAAAATAATGGCCGGTCGTCGGGTCAATGCCCCGCACTGCGCCGACCATTTCGGAGCCGAACAGGATGTTCTTGTTATCAATCACATCGGCCAGCAAATTGATGCCGGGCTGATGATACACGCACGTATCGAAGAACACGTTGTTCATGACATGACCCGCGAGGTCGGGCTTTTTGAGCATATCTGCCAAGCCGCGATACCGCCCCCAATGGTAAGGCACCGCACCGCCACCGTGCGGAATAATGAACCGGAGCGCGGGGAAGTCCTTAAACAAATCACCTTCGATCAACTGCATGAAGGCGATGGTATCCGCTGCGATGTAATAAGCGCCGGTGGCATGTAGGCCCGGATTGCAACTGCCCGAGACGTGGATCATCGCCGGCACATCGAGCTCCACCATCTTCTCGTAAAACGGATACCAGAAGCGGTCAGTCAGTGGCGGATGCTTGAAATGCCCGCCGCCCGGATCGGGGTTCAGATTACAGCCGATGAAGCCCATATCCACGCAGCGTTGCAGCTCGGCAATCGAACCCTGCATATCAGCGGCAGGTGATTGCGGGAGCATACACACGGGGGCGAAAATGTCTGGATATAGCGATGCACAGCGCGCGATCAGATCATTATTCACGCGCGCCCATTGCAGCGCGACGCTCTCATCGCCGATGTGGGGTGCCATGGCTGAGGCGCGTGGCGAGAAGATCGTCATGTCAGCGCCGCGTTCTTTGAGCAAGCGGATTTGGTTCGCCTCCAGCGTGTCGCGAATCTCATCGTCGGACAGTGCAGGGTAAGCCGGAACGGGTGCACCGGCCTTGAACGCCGCCTTCTGCTCTTGCCGCCACGTATCGTGCGCGGGCGGCGCGGTGGTGTAGTGTCCGTGGCAATCGATGATCAGAGTCATGTGTTTAATCGCTCCAATTTTGCTTTAAACGTTGAGGGAGGAGCCGCGATCCGAAGCCCGCCAATCTTCGCCTGCCGCGCCGCAGTTCCGCTCGTCATGAGCGGCTCCACACCCAAGGCTTCCAACGTCTTCACTGATTCGTACATTTCTGCCGCGCGGCGCAATCCGTGCACCATCATTCGGTCTAACCGATAGTCTGCGTCCGT
>JAYVZY010000442.1:0-1537 GCA_043782885.1 Sphingomonadales bacterium
TGATTATGTGCAGGTGCCGCCGCAACCAGCCTTTACGCATCAAATCGATTATTACAGAACGGCGCTTCACGAGCTCGCTCATTATTCTGGCAGCAAGGCGCGGCTGGCGCGTGACCAGTCGGGCACATTCGGCTCGGCACTTTATGCGCGCGAGGAATTGTGCGCGGAATTGGCCTCCGCCTATCTCTGTGCGTCGCTTGGCATTGTGCCCACGGTGCGCCATGCCGATTACCTCGCGTCGTGGTTGACCGTGTTACGCGCGGATAATCGCGCGATTTTTAAGGCGGCAAGCCAAGCCAGCAAGGCAGCGGATTATTTGCTGGCCTTTACCGAGACGAGCCACGCGCCCGCCGCCTCGCTCGCTGCGCAAGCCTTGGCGCTGGCGGCATGAGTGCCGCGCTCCCCCTCGCGTCCGAGCAAACGCCCATCGGTGTGCAGATGCTTGTCGTGGGCGTTGCCCCAATCACCCCCGCGCAGCGGTTGGCGATCCGCGCCGATGCGCCCTTGCTCCCGAAGAAGCCGCAGCGCGCCATCGATCACGGCCTGTTCGATTTGAACGCCCGCAACCAGATCGAGCTATTTTGAAAGGAATGACCATGACCCATTGGACAGTGCAGTGCGCCTACGCTGCCTACTATACCAACACTGTCACGGTTGAGGCCGAGACGCTTGAGGCGGCGCTGGCTCTGGCGATTGAAAAGGCCAACGATAGCCCCGCATGGGAAGCGTCAGACTATTGCGGGACGACGCATATCGATGCGGTGGCGCAGGGCGAGGACGTTGACCTCTGGCTTGAGGCCATCGACAAGCAAATCCCGATCCCCGACCGCTTCACCGAATTTGGGCCAAGCCCGCATATCATCGTCGAAATTGAAGCGGGGCTGGCCTCTTTGAAGGACGTCAGACACGGCCCCGCCACTCTTGAAATCAGGGATTACGACATTGAAGGCATGGCGGCGGATCGGCTGTCACTCGATCCTAAAAAACGCCTGTGTTGCGTGTCGGTCTTTCCCGAACACATCCCGCCCCAATTCTCGCGAGCTGAAACGGAGTAACGACGATGATCCTCTTAACTCAAGACCTACGCGCCCGCCTGATCGCCAATGGTCAGACCCAAGGCGACCACATCCCTGTCCTGAAACTGTTCAACCCTCTGGGTGCAGCGACATGGCTGTTCACCGAGTTGGACGAAGACGGTGATATTTTGTTCGGCCTGTGCGACCTTGGTTTTGGCAGTCCCGAATTGGGTTCAGCAAGCCTTGCCGAGATCATGGCGGTTGAACTGCCGCTCGGCCTCAAGATCGAGCGCGACCTTCATTTTGAGGGCCGCTTCCCGCTGACCATTTACGCCGATGCTGCGCGCATGTGCAGCGGCATCACCGAGGACGAGGCACGGCTTGAGGCCGCAGCCCTCGCCCGCGCCCCAAAATGCGCCAGCCTGCAATCGGAGATTCCGCAGCCCCTCGCGTGAGGGGTCGGATAACGCGCGCGCCCGTTCGGTGCGCAAAACCGGCCCCGTCTGTGGCTTGACCAATGG
>JAYVZY010000443.1:0-2989 GCA_043782885.1 Sphingomonadales bacterium
GATGGTGATATGTTCGAATATAGCAACATGCCTATTGCCGCGTAATATGTGGGGAGGATTTGGCGCTTACTCAGAATGTGCACAGAAGCCTTAAAAAGCTGCTGGCGAGCGGTGTGCTGGTGGAAGCGGCGAGACAGGGCATTCATCGCTGCTATGGCCTCAATCCGGCGTTTGACTGGAAGGGGGTCAAGATCGATCACGTTGTGGCGTGGGCACATGAGCGGAAGCGGAGGATCGCCGCGTGGAGGGCGGAGGCCGAAGAGCGAAACTCTCCCGCTTATAAGCGCGCCGAGCTTGCCAAGGTGATTGAGGATTTGGAGCGCCGCCAGCAGGCCATACTCACGCGCAAGGGGCGCTTGGTTTTGGACTTTTACGAGCCATGGTTCACGATGAACCGTAAGCGCCAAATCCTCCCCACATTTCGCTGATTTCTGGAGCCGCTATGTATGCCTGTGAACGGGAGTGCACAGCGTGATGGGTGATGGTGATATATTCGAACATATTGTTGATCACGCCAGTGGCAATGGCGTGCGTCGGATGGATGTTATTGTGTCTGGTGGTGGGCGTCGGTCATGGGCACCCGACGTGAAGGCGCGGATTATTGCTGAGAGTATGGTGCCGGGCGCGAATGTGTCAGAGGTAGCGCGGCGGAATGATATGCTGCCGCAGCATTTGTATATGTGGCGGCGCGCTGCGATGGAGCGGCTTGCGGCAGGATCGTCGGATGACGCACTATTTGTGCCCGCGCGGGTTGAGAGCGCACCGCACGCAATGTCGGTCATCAGCGACACGAAAAGCCGCAACGCCGATAGCACGGAAATCGGCATTGAACTTGAGGGCGCGACGCTTCGCATTCCGAGCGGCGCAAGCACCGATCATATCGCGCGGGTGCTTCAGGCGGTGCGTGCCGCATCATGATCATCCCATCGGGACCGCTGAAAGTTTTGGTGGCGGTGAAGCCTGTAGATTTTCGCAAGGGCATGGTCGGGCTAGCGACGCTGGTCAAATCGGAGTTGCAACGCGATCCCTTCTCAGGGGTGATGTTTGTGTTCCGGAGCAAAAGAGCGGACAGATTAAAACTATTGCTGTGGGATGGGACGGGCTTGGTGCTTGTCACCAAGCGGCTTCAGGAGGGAAACTTCCGCTGGCCGCGCAATGGTGAGGGGTCTATGAACTTGACGCCTGCGCAAGCATCGGCGTTGATTGAAGGGCTCGATTGGACGCGTGTGCACGCCCAACCTGTGGCGCGTCCGGTGCTGGCGCAGTAGGTCGCAGCCCTGAATCGCTTGGTCGCAAGGGGTGGGACAAAGGGCTGAAGAGTGGCTAAAAAGTAAGCATGGATGCGCCGCAAGAACAGCTGCCAGATGACGTTGCGGCACTCAAAGCGATGGTCATTGCCGCCCAGTTACGCAACGTCGAACTCGTCCATCTGAATGCCCGTTTGGAACATCTGGTTGCTCTGTTGCGTCGCATGCAGTTTGGCAAGAGGTCCGAGAAGATTGCCCCGGATCAACTCGCGCTGGCGCTCGAAGATAGCGCGATTGGTCAGGCCGAGGCCGAAGCGCTGATCGCGCAAAGCAAGGAAGCCGTTGAACCACAAACACGCAAACGCCGTGATCCCGAGGCACCACGCGCGTCACTCCCCGCGCATCTGCCTCGCGTTGTGGTGGAGATCATGCCCGATGCGACGGTGTGTGTGTGCTGCGGCGGTGAACTGCACCGCATTGGTGAAGATCGCGCCGAGCGTCTGGATGTCATTCCGGCCCAATATCGCGTGCTGGTGACGGTGCGGCCCAAACTCGGCTGCCGCGCGTGCAGCGATGGCGTGGCTCAAGCGCTAGCCCCCAAGCATATCGTCCCCGGTGGTTTACCCAGCGAGCGGCTGATCGCCGATGTTCTGGTCAAGAAATACGCCGATCATCTACCGCTCTACCGCCAATCACAGATCATGGCGCGCCAGGGCGTGATCGTTGACCGCGCGACACTCGCCAACTGGGTGGGTGCCGCAGCGACACGGCTCAAGCCGTTAGTTGACCTGATGAAAGCCGAACTCCTCACCAGTGCGCGGCTGTTCATTGATGAAACGACCGCAAAAGTGCTCGCGCCGGGCACTGGAAAGACCAAGACGGGTTACATGTGGGCCATCGTCCGCGATGACCGCCCTCATGGCGGAACTGACCCGCCCGCCATCGTCTATACCTATATGCCGGGGCGTGGCGGTCAATGGGCGGCGCAACTGCTCGGCGATTATCGCGGCATCATGCAGGTCGACGGTTACGACGCCTATCGCCAGTTCGGCAAGCTGGATCGCCCCGGCGGGCCTGCAACACTCGCCTTTTGCTGGGCCCACGCGCGCCGCTACTTCTTCGATGCCATAAAAGGTGCCGATGGTTCAATCGCCGAAGAAGCATTGCGCCGGATCGGCGCGCTCTATGACATTGAGCGCGAAATCAAGGGTCAGTCGCCCGATGCGCGCCGAATAGCTCGTCAAGAACGCGCCAAACCACTGATCGATGCCATGCGCCCTTGGCTCGAAGAGAAGAAGCGCCGCATGTTCAGCGGGTCAAACACGCTCATCGCCATCAATTATGCCCTCAACCATTGGGCAGGCCTCACCCACTTCCTCAACGATGGACGGATCGATCTGGATAACAATCCCGTTGAACGATCCATGAGGACGGTGGCCCTCCAACGAAAAAATGCCCTCTTTGCCGGGCATGACCTCGGTGCCGAAAACTGGGCCGCTATCGCTTCGCTCATCGAAACCTGCAAACTGGGCGACATCAATCCCAACGCCTATCTCACCAACGTCCTCACCCGCATCGCCACCAAGTGTTATGGTGATCCACTCGATGACCTGCTCCCCCACAAATGGGTCAACACATCCAGTGATGGTGATATGTTCGAATATAGCAACATGCCTATTGCCGCGTAATATGTGGGGAGGATTTGGCGCTTACTCAGAATGTGCACAGAAGCCTTAAAAAGC